>NZ_JBEXRZ010000099.1:0-24732 GCF_040613325.1 Streptomyces sp. NPDC006283
TTTGTTTCGGCGGCGGTGTGTTGGGGGTGGGGGGGCCCCCCCGCGCGGGCCGCCCCCCCACTGTCGTCGGGGGACGGGAAGGCGTGGGCCCGAGGGACGTCAGCGGCTGAGCCGTTGGAAGCGCCGCACCGCCAGTGGAAGGAACACCGCGGTGATGACCACCGGCCACACCACCGCCATCAGCAGCGCGTGTTCCTGGATCCAGCTGCCGTCGCTCGCCACCGGGTTGCCGAACAGTTCCCGGGCCGCCGATGCCGTCGACGAGATCGGATTCCAGGCGGCGAGCGTGCCGAGCCAGTCCGGCATCGTCGACGGCGGCACGAAGACGCTGGAGATCATGGTGAGCGGGAACGCCACCGCGTACAGGCTGCCGCCCGCCTCCGGTGTGGGAACCAGCAGGCCGAGCAGGATGCCCACCCAGATCAGGCAGAACCGCAGGAGCAGCAGCAGTCCGAACGCCCCGAGCGTCGCCGCGGCACCCGCATCGGTGCGCCAGCCCATCGCGAAGGCAGTCGCCGCCAGGATCGTCAGCTCGGCGCCGGCCACGATCAGGTCGTTGACCCCGCGGCCGGTCACGACCGCCGACGGCGCCATGGGCATGGAGCGGAAGCGGTCGATCACGCCCTTGGAGGCGTCGGTGACGACTGCGATGGCCGTGTTCATGAATCCGAAGGCCATGGTCATCGCGAACATGCCCGGCATCAGGAAGTCGCGGACGCTGCCACCGTCCGGTGACTTCATCGCGCCGCCGAAGACATACCCGTACAGCAGCACGGAGATGATCGGGAAGCCGAGTTGCCAGGCGATGAGGACGGGCTGGCGCCGGTAGTACGTCAGTCCGCGGCGGACCACGTTCCAGCAGTCGGAGACCGCCCAGTAGGCGCGGCCGTGCCGGTCGTCCAGGGTCGTCGCGTCCACCGTGTCGAGCGTGGTCATGCCGCCTTCTCCTCGTCGCTCGCGCCGTGTCCGGTCAGCCGCAGGAACACGTCGTCCAGGCTGGGCCTGCGCAGCCCGATGTCCTCCACCGGAATCCGTTCGTCCTGCAAGGTCCGCGCCACCTCGGTGAGGGCGGCGACCCGGTCGGTCACCGCCGCGTGGACCCGTCGTTCGAGCGCGTCCGTCGCCGGGTCCTCCTCGGCGACGCGGGCCACGGTCTTGGCGATCGCCCCGAGGTCGGCCGCGTCCCGGGCCACGACCTCGATCCGGTCGCCGCCGACGCGGTTCTTCAGGCCGTCGGGGGTGTCGTCCGCGATGGCGCGGCCCTGGTCGATGACGGTGATCCGGGAGGCGAGCTTGTCGGCCTCGTCCAGGTACTGCGTGGTGAGCAGCACGGTCGTGCCGCCGGCGACGAGCCTGCGCACCGCCTCCCACACCTCACCGCGCGAGCGCGGGTCGAGGCCGGTCGTCGGCTCGTCCAGGAAGAGCACGTCGGGCACGAGGATCATCGACGCCGCGAGGTCGAGCCGGCGGCGCATTCCGCCGCTGTACTTGCCGACGCCCTTGTCGCCGGCGTCCACCAGGTCGAACTGCTCGAGCAGTTCGGTGGCCCTGCGGACCGCGCGCCTGCCGCCGAGGTGGAAGAGGCGGCCGAACATCTCCAGGTTCTGCCGGCCCGTCAGCACCTCGTCGACCGCGGCGTACTGACCGGTGAGCCCGATCCGGCGGCGTACCTGCCGCGGGGCGCGCGCCACGTCGACGCCCCCCACGCGCGCCCGTCCGCCGTCGAACCGCAGCAGGGTGGCGAGGACGCGCACGGCGGTGGTCTTGCCCGCGCCGTTCGGCCCGAGCAGGCCGTGCACGGTGCCCTTTCGTACGGCGAGGTCGAAGCCGTCGAGGGCGCGCTTGTCCCCGTACCGCTTCTCCAGACCTTCGGCCGCTACGGCGTATTCGTCCACGGTGCCTCCATGACGAGTTAACTGAGTACGGCGTACTCATATGAGGGTACACCGTACTCAGTTTCTGTCCAGGCGATTACGCTGACCTCATGACGACGACAGAGACGACCGGCAGCGGCGACGTCTCGCGCAGCCTCGAACTCCTCTGGGGCACCGGCGAGCGCCCCTCACGCGGCCCCAAGCCGGGCCTGACCCTCGACCGGATCGTCACCGTCGCCGTCGAGATCGCGGACACGGAGGGCCTGGCCGCCGTCTCGATGCGCCGCCTCTCCACCGAGCTGGGCACGGGCACGATGTCCCTCTACCGGTACGTCCCCGGCAAGAGCGAGTTGCTCGACCTGATGCTCGACCGCGTCCAGGGAGAGCCGCTGGACAACGACGAGCACGCACCCGAGAGCGACGACTGGCGCGACGCCGTGCGTGCCATGGCCCGCACCTACCTCGCGCTGCACCGCGCCCACCCCTGGCTGCTGAAGATCAACCAGTCCCGCACGGTCCTCGGCCCCAGCGCGGTGCGGGGCCTGGAGACGTCACTGGAGGCGCTGCAGGGCATGCGCCTGCGCGACCCGGAGCTGATCTCGGTGATCATCACCGTGCAGAGCTGGGTGTCGGGCATCGCCCGCATCGAGCAGGAGGCCCTGGAGGCGGTGAAGCAGACCGGGCAGAGCGAGGAGGAGTTCTGGAAGAGCCAGGAGCCCTTCCTGGAGCGGGCGATGGCGACCGGGCGGTACCCCCGGCTGCTGGCCCTTTCCGAGGACGCGTTCTCGGGCGGCTTCGACCACTTCGAGTTCGGCCTGTCCCGCCTGGTCGACGGCTTCGCGACGCTGGTGGAGGAACGGGCCGGTCAGGACGGTTAGTCGCGGCGCAGCCAACGGGCCGGTCAGGACGGTTAGTCGCGGCGCAGCCAACGAGCCGGTCAGGACGGTTAGTCGCGGCGCAACCAACGGGCCGGTCAGGACGGTTAGTTGCGGCGCAGCAGTCGCCTCAGCCACAGCACGAGCGCGCCGCCGCCGACGAGGGCGACCAGCCCGTACGTGGTCACGTCGGTCTTTCCGTCGCCCCCCGGCGCCGCTTCACCGCCCGGGCCTTTCGGCTTCGTGTCCCCGCCGGATTCCGGGTCGGCGCCGCCGGTCTCGACCTCCACCCGTTGGACGTCGCTCTGCTCGCCCTCCGTGCCGAACATCAGCGCCGTGCCGTCGGTCGTGTACGTCACCGACTCCGACTGTGCCTGGATCGGCGCGCGCACCCGGTGGTCGGCGCCGAGGCGGCCGTCCTTCCACTCGTAGCCGCGGGCGGAAAAGTACGAGCGGAGGACCAGCTCCCTGCCGTCCGGCGAGAAGGCACCGTCGGTCACCCACGGGACCTCGCCGATCCGCCGGAAGACGTTGGTCGCACGCGGGTCGAGGGTGGCCGGGCCTTCGTAGAGGCCGCCGCCCTCCTCGTTCTTGGAGGCGATGTAGACGCGCCCGGTCTTCGGATGCACCATCAGCGCCTCGGCGTTGCGGGCGCCGTCGGCGTATTTCACGTCGAACTGCGTGGCGTTCACCGTCTGGTCGCGCAGT
Organism: Streptomyces sp. NPDC006283; assembly: GCF_040613325.1. Taxonomy (NCBI): domain Bacteria; kingdom Bacillati; phylum Actinomycetota; class Actinomycetes; order Kitasatosporales; family Streptomycetaceae; genus Streptomyces; species Streptomyces sp. NPDC006283. Next base: position 3,458 of record NZ_JBEXRZ010000099.1, read on the forward strand.
TGCTTCGGCTCGGGGAAGCGGTAGATCCAGACGTGGTCCCAGCTTCCGTCGAGGTTGTCGCCGATGTCGCCGACGTAGATGTTGCCGTCGGGACCGACGGAGATCGCCTCCATGTCCCTCGGCTCCCCGACCCTCCGCAGGGTGATCGTCGCCACCGTCGCACCTGTCTTCGCGTCGACGCCGAAGATCCGCGGCTGGTCCTGGTCGTTGTGCGTCCAGTAGATCCCCGGGTGCGCCCGGCTCGCGGCGAGCCCGCTCGACTCGGTGATCCGCGGGTCCTCGACGGTGAACCCGGCGCCGTCGTCGGCGGCGGCGGGCACGGCGGCTGCGACGACAAGAGCGGCGGCGAGGCCGGTGACGTACGGAAGCGAACGCATGCCCCAAGCCTGCCACCTCCGGCCGCCGTCCCTGCCCGGGACAGCCCCCACGGCCGCACGGCGACGACCGGCCACGGGGCGCCGGCGAGCGGCTGGTCACCGCACTCACCGGCGTTCGTGGCCCGTCTCACATCGCAGACCGGTGACGGGTTACCGACGAGTTCGGCAATGATTGCGCCCATGCGATTTCTGTTCGTCGGCGACTCCATGACCATCGGACGCGCGGGCGACTACAGCTGGCGCTACCGGATGTGGCAGCACCTCGAGGCATCCCCCGCCCCGTACGAGATCGTCGGCCCGCGCCGCGAGCTGTACGACACGGAGGCGAACTCACCGGTGTCCCAGGCCTACGCCGACCCCGCGTTCCCCGCCGCCGCCCGCCGTCATCTGGCCGGCTGGGGCGAGGGCTGGCTGCACATGGCTCCCGTGATCCGCGAGACGGTGGCCCGCGAGCGCGCGGACGTCCTCCTCGTGTCGCTGGGCCTGATAGATCTCGGCTTCTACACGGACAGCGACCAGACAGCGGCGAACGCCCGCGCGTTCATCGCCGAGGCACGCCTCGCCAACCCGCACGTCCGCATGGTCCTGCTCCCGGTCATCCCGAACATCCGCGCCGAGTCCGACGCCCCGTTCGCCGCCGAGTGCGACCGCTTCAACACACTGCTCGCCAAGGCCGTCGCGGACCTGGACACGTCCGCGTCCCCGATCCTGCTGGCCTCCCACCCGGCGTCGTACGACATCCACACCGACACCTACGACGGCACCCACCCCGGCCCGACCGGCGAGATCAAACTGGCGAGGGCGTTCGCGGACGCGATGCACCAGGCATGGGGGCTCGGCGGGGTGTACGGCATCGCCGCGTGACGGGGGCCGCGCTCCGGGCAAGCGCCTGACCGGCCAGGAATGCGCATGCGGCAGGGACTCCGAACTGCGATCCTGGCCCGATGTCCACGTTCGAAGAACTCGTCGCCGAGGGCGAGGCCGTCCCTACGGAGGGCTGGGACTTCTCCTGGTTCACCGGCCGCGCGACCGAGCAACGCCCGTCCTGGGGATACGCGACGATGCTCGCCGAGAAGATGGCGAAGGCCGAGGCAGCGCTCGACATCCAGACCGGCGGCGGCGAGGTCCTCGCTTCGATCCCGTCCGCCCCGCCGGTCCTGGCGGCGACGGAGTCATGGCCGCCGAACCTCGAGATCGCCCGGCGCAACCTCGCCAGGCTCGGCGCGACGGTCGTCCACGCGGAGGACTCGGCCGATCTGCCGTTTCCTTCCGCCCACTTCGACCTCGTCGTGAGCCGACACCCCGTCACCACCCGCTGGGACGAGATCCGCCGCGTCCTGCGTCCGGACGGCACCTACTTCTCCCAGGCCGTGGGCGACGGCTCGGTGCGTGAGCTCACCGACTACCTGATGGGCCCGCAGCCGGTCGACCCGTCCCGCAGCCCCACGACGACCGTCGCCGACGCGGAGGCCGCCGGCCTGGAGATCACCGGCCTGCGCCAGGAAGCGCTCCGGATGGAGTTCCACGACATCGCGGCGGTGGTGCACTTCCTGCGCAAGGTGATCTGGATCGTCCCGGGCTTCTCGGTGGACGCCTACCGCGACCGCCTGGCCTCCCTCCACGACTTCATCGACCGCCACGGCCCGTTCGTGGCCCACTCCACCCGCCTCCTGGTCGAGGCCCGCCGCCGGGAGTGACGCCGGCGCCCTGGGATACGCTGCCGCGCGACACCGGACCCGGGGAGATCGAGCAGATGACGGTCATACGCCGCCTCGCGTTGTACGTCGCGCTGCCGCTGGCGCTCGCATCCGTCGCGGGCTACGGCTGGTACCAGCTGAGCGACACCGGTAGGCGCTGGCGGTACGAGGACAGGCTGGCGACGTACTGCCAGGGGCTGATCCCGTCGAAGGAGTCCGCGGTCCTCACCGACTACGACGCGGAGAAGGGTCTGCCGAACGACCGGCACCACGGCGGGTCCGACGGCTACGAGTTCTGCTGGGTCGGGAAGACCATGCTCACCATCGCCTGGATCCCGGCGTCGGCCAGGGACGACGACGGCCCCCGCGGTGTCTTCGACGAACTGCGCCCCGACGATGGGGAAGCCCTCCCCCTGGCTCTGGGCGGCGGGTGGCGCGGATACACCAACCATGCGAACAGTGCCGTCGTGCTGGGCTGCGGCAACCAGGACGCCTCCGTCGTCGTGAGCTCGTCCGGCGTCGGCCGCGCCGTGGCGGGCCGCGCCACCGCCGAACTCGTCGCGGCCACCGCGGTCCGCGCGGCCGAGCACTGGGACTGCGACGCCGAGGCGGGCGGCGCCATACCGTCCGTCCCCCAACAGCCCGAGGAGAAGTCCCGCTTCGAGGCGGAAGGCACCTGCGAGGGCATCCCGATGCAGGACATGGACATCATCCACTGGATCAAGGAGACTCCGGCGGCGGGCACCTCCCCGCTGGAGTCGTGCGTGCTGGGCGAGACCAAGGCCCGCGCGGAGGAGTTGTTCCGCCTGAGTGCTCACTTCGGCCCCTACGCACAGGCCCAGTACCCGGACTCCGGGACCGCCCGTGGCGCGGGCGGCTCCAAGGACCACTTCTGGGCCACGGCCAAGTGCTCCGGTTCCGCCGCGTACTTCGCGGTCCACGCCACGGAGTACGTCCACGTCGACGACCAGGTCGAGGACTTCACCCGCTCGGCTCTCACCGCGTTCGCCAAGCGCTCGGCCGGGCAGCACGGCTGCACGGACCTCAAGCTCCCGCGCTGACGCCCTGCGCATCGGCGGCTGCCTTCACCACCCGGGCGCGCCACGCGCTGCGGCCGCGCGGTGGCGTGCCGGGGCCGCCACCGCTCCGTACGGCAGCGGCCCCGGTCGCTCTGCCACTGCCGCTCGTGTCAGCCGCCAAGGAGGTCCGGGTTGTCGGCCAGGGCGGCCAGGTGTCCCCGCGGGTCGGCGATGAGCCTGCGCGTCGACAGGTCGAGCATGCCCGCCACGCCGGTGATCTCCGCCGCGACCGTGCCGTCGTCCTTGAGGATCTGCTGCACGACCCTGAAGGTCTTGCCCTCCCCGTAGAGGAACTGGCACGTCACGCGCACCTCGTCCCCGCCGCGCAGCTCCCGCGCGTACTTAACCGTCACCTCGAGCGCGACCGGACCCACGCCGCCGGCCAGCAGCTTCTCCTGTGGCAGACCGGCGGCCCGCAGCAGCTCCCATCGCGCATGCTCGGCGTACTGCAGATAGACGGCCTGGTTGAGGTGCCCCTGCGTGTCCAGTTCGTAGCCACGCACGGTCACGCCGACAGAGAAAGTCATGCTCCTGGCAACAGCACCGCCCATGCCCGCATTCCCGGTGACCGGGCGGGTCCGGCCCCGCTGTAGAAGAATTCCCGCCCTGTCCGGTTTGCGGACTTTTCGAATGGCTGCAGCTGGGCACCCGCTGTGGCGTCGGATGCATGCCACATTCCCGATTCCCGCAAGGGAGGACTCATGGCCGGCGAGCTGCGAGCCAAGGACATCATGACCAGCGGTGCCACGTGCGTGGGTGCGCATCAGTCGCTTCACGAAGCGGCCAAGATGATGCGGGACCTGGACGTCGGCGCCCTGCCCATTTGCGGTGACAACAACAGGCTCACGGGCCTGATCACCGACCGGGACATCGTCGTCACCTGCTGCGCCGAGGGCGTGGACCCGGCGACGGTGCAGGCGGGCACCATGGCTGGTGACCTGCACTGGATCGACGCGGAGGCGGATGCCTCCCAAGTCCTGGAAACCATGGAGAGCAATCACATCAAGCGCCTTCCGGTGATCGACGTGGCGGGCGGTCACCGCCTGGTCGGCATGATCACGGAGGCGAATGTCGCCAAGAACCTGAGCGATCAGCAGATCGCGGAGTTCGCGACCCGCATCTACGCGGAGGCCTGACGGGCCGGCGTCGGGCGGCACGGGTGGGGACGTGCCGCCCGACGGTCACGCCCGCGGGGATGCGGCGGGCCGGGCCGGTGTGCGCCCCGGTGTCAGAAGACGAACGGCCCGGGGTTCTGCGGGGAAGTAGCCGTGCACTGTGCCGTGATGCCGAAGACGACAACCGTCAGGGACGTCGCCTCGAGGCTGTCGCCTGACGCGACGGTGCCGTTCAGCGGGCCGGTGGAGACAGCACTGCCCGCCGGGATCGCCGGGTTCGAGTTGCCGGTGAACGTCGTCGTGCCGGTGCCGTTCTTGGTCAGGGTGAGCGTGGACTTCACGGAGTTCGCACCGATCGGGATGGGGGCGGTGATCGCATCCGTGGAGACCTCTATGGTCGCGGCCGTACCGTCCTGGGCCGCCTTGAGCGTGGCAGTGCCGGCGCCGTAGGAACCGCAGTCGAATGACAACGTTGCCGTCTCGGGCGTCACGGCCTGGGCCGGGGGCGCCATGGCAAGCGTGGCCGCGGCGCACGCGGCGAGGACGAGCAGGGTGCCGTGCTTCATGGGGGGATCCGCCCTTCGTGTGGGGGTCACGGGCTGGTGCGGGCATTGCGGCATGCGGTCCTCGAGAAAGGAAGAGAGGCACCGACCGGCCTGCCCACAACGGCCGGATCCCGCTCCCGCTCAGAGGGCGGCCCGGGTCAGCCGATTGGCGAACGTCGACATGGTGTACGCACCGATGCCCATGACGACCTCCAGCGCGTTCTGCGAGGTGAAGCCGTGGGCGAAGAAGGCGCGCAGCTCGTCGTCCCCGACGGCGCCGGCCGTACGGAACACCTCCAGCGTGAACGCCCTTACGGCTTCGAGCCGTTCGTCCTGAAGTGGCCGCTGCTCGCACAGGGCGGCGATCAGCTCCTCCTGGGCGCCGAGTGCGCGCAGCTTGCCGGTGTGCATGGCCACGCACACATGGCAGTCGTTGCGTGCGGCGACCGTCATCACGACGACCTCGCGCGCGACCGGGTCGAGCGTCGTCGACTCGAAGGCGGCGCTCAGCTTCAGAAAGCCGTCCAGCAGGTGCGGCGAGGCGGCCAGCCTCGCCACCGCGGGCGGCAGATGGCCGAGGCGCTTGACGGTGGACTCCATGGCGCGGCGCGAAGCGGGCGGCGCCGTTTCGAGGGTGTGCTCGGTGAACACAGGCAGCTCCTACAATGGACAACATGGTTGACGACCCCGAAAACGTAAACCAGGTTGTCGAACAGCGCAAGGCAGTTGCCGACACGCCGGGCTACGAGCTGCCCCTGCTCCTGTTCGCCGGTTTCCGCTCGCTCATCGACGCATTGCACGCCGAACTGGCCCGACAGGGCCACCCCGAGGTGCGCCCCGCGTACGGCTTCGCCATGCAGGCGATCGGCCCGGCAGGAGCGACGGCCAGCGACATCGGCCGACGCCTCGGCGTCTCCAAGCAGGCCGCCGGCAAGACCGTCGACCGCCTCCTGACCCTCGGCTACGCGGAACGCGCGAACGACCCGACCGACGCCCGCCGAAAGCTGATCCGCCTCACCCCGCACGGCCTCGACGCGCTCGCCCGCTCTGCGGCGATCTTCGACGAACTCCGCGCGGAATGGGCTCGGGCGATCGGCCCCGAGCGCCTGCGCGACCTCGAATCCGCCCTGCGCACGGTCACCCCACCGGACAACTTCCGCCTGGACGCGGCGGGCTGGCTGGGCGGCGCGTGACGCCGTTCCGGGGTCGTAACCCGGTCACTGTGCGTATCGTTGTACTGCGCGGCTGCCTGCGTTCGATCGGCAGCCGGGGAGGAGCGCCACGATGACCGCCTTGGACGAGCGCAGGATCGAAATGGCCGAGAACAGCGACGAACGCACCCTGGACGAGATGTTCCAGTGGCTCGAGTCCGCCCCCGAAGGATTCAAGGTCGAGATCGTCGAGGGGGCCGTCTTCATGTCGCCACAGCGGCAGAACCACTGGGAAATCATCCTGGACATCGTCGAACAGCTGCGGTCCAAGTACAGCCGCAAACAAATCAAGTCCGACGTGCGGATCGACTATCCCGGCCATTTCAACGGTTTCGCCAGTGACGTCACGGTGATGAAGGAGAGCGCCGCACATGCCGCCGATGGGCGCCTGCGTCACCAGGACGTCGAGTTCGTCGCCGAGGTGATCTCCAAAGGCACCGGCCACAACGACTACGGCCCCAAGAAGACCGCGTACGCCACCGCCGGTGTACCCGTGTACTTCGTCGCGGACCCGTACCAGCGCAAGTGCCACGTCTACACCGACCCGAGCGACGGTGACTACACGTCGGAGACGACGGTCACCTTCGGCAAGGACGTCGACCTCACCAAGACCCCCGTCGGCCTCATCCTCACCACCGGCGACTTCCCCCGCGAGTGACCCTGTCCCGGAGGGCCGGCAACCGCCCCCCGGGACAGCAGCGGCTCACCAGGCAAAGGCCTCCGGGGAGGGACCCGGGCCCGGGAAGATGTCGTCGAGGGAGGTGAGGACCTCCTCGTTCAGCTCCAACTCCACCGCTCGCAGCGCCGATTGCAGCTGCTCCGCCGTGCGCGGGCCGACGATCGGGCCCGTCACGCCGGGACGGGTGAGCAGCCAGGCCAGCGCCGCCTCCCCCGGCTCCAGGCCGTGCTTGTCGAGCAGGTCCTCGTACGCCTGGACCTTCTCCCGTACGGACGTGTTGGCCAGCGCGTCCGCGCTGCGGCCGCTCGCCCGTCGCGAACCCTCGTTCTCCTTCTTGAGCACGCCCCCGAGCAGCCCGCCGTGCAGCGGCGACCAGGGGATGACCCCGAGGCCGTACTCCTGCGCGGCCGGGATGACCTCCATCTCGGCGCGGCGCTCGGCCAGGTTGTACAGGCACTGCTCGCTGACGAGACCGTAGGAACCGAGGCGGCGGGCGGTCTCGTTGGTCTGGGCGATCTTCCAGCCGGGGAAGTTGGAGGAGCCCGCGTAGAGGATCTTGCCCTGCTGGATCAGGACGTCGATCGCCTGCCAGATCTCCTCGACCGGGGTGTCCCGGTCGATGTGGTGGAACTGGTACAGGTCGATGTGGTCGGTCTGCAGCCGCTTGAGCGAAGCGTCCACCGCGCGGCGGATGTTCAGGGCGGAGAGCTTGTCGTGGTTGGGCCAGACCTCGCCGTCGGTGCCCATGTTCGCGTACACCTTGGTGGCGAGCACGACCTTGTCACGGCGGCCCTCGCCCTTGGCGAACCAGCTGCCGATGATCTCTTCCGTGCGGCCCTTGTTCTCGCCCCAGCCGTAGACGTTGGCCGTGTCGAAGAAGTTGATGCCCGCGCCGAGCGCGGAATCCATGATGCCGTGACTTGCGGCCTCATCGGTCTGAGGCCCGAAGTTCATTGTGCCGAGGACGAGTCGGCTGACCTTGAGTCCGGTGCGTCCGAGCTGCGTGTACTTCATGACGTCCAAGCCAACGCCTTCGAGCGCGCTCGAAGCAAGGGCATCACGTCGGAGTCGGCGACCCGTCTCCGCGTCCGCGCCGCGCAGCAGGCCGGCACCCGGCTGCCGCGGACCTCCGTGACAGCGGTGGCCGGGAGACGGGTCAGCCGAGGGCCGCCGCCACGATGACGATCACGAACATCAGCACCAGCACGGCGGCCATGATCTGGTTGCGGGTCTTGGGGTTCACCCAACGAGGTTAACCCGCGGCCTCCAGCGCCCAGGAGTCGACCACCTCGTAGCGGGGCCGCTCGCCCGGCACCCCGCTGACCGGCAGATTGCTGCGTACGAGGGCCAGCTGGTCCACCTCCCAGGGCGTGCCCTCGAAGGTGTCCAGCGCCTCGACGTAGGGACGCAGATCGCCGGATTCGCGGGTGCGGGCAATGGTGAGGTGCGCCTGGTAGCGGCGGTGCTCCTCCATGCTCACGCCGGCCCGCCGGGCCGCCGCGTCCGTGCGCTCGGCGAGCAGCCGCATCTGTTCGAGCCCGCCGGCCGCGCCGATCCACAGCGCCCGGTTCCCGAACCGCCCGCCGCGGTGCAGCCGCAGCGGGAACGCCGGGGTCCGGTGCGCGGCCCGCGAGAGCCGCGCCCGCAGATCGGGCAGGAGCTCGTCGTCGACCTCCCCCATGAACGCGAGCGTGAAATGCCAGCCGGGCCGCCCGGTCCAGCGCAGCGCCTTGGCGTCGGGAAGGGCGCGGAGGGGGCCCACCGCGCGGTCGAGCTCGTCGACGGCCAGTGGGGGCGGGATGACGGCGGCGAACAGTCTCATGGGGTCAGTGTGCCGGTGGGGCCCCGCCGACGGGGGGCGTTTTCGCCGGGTTCGGCCCCGGCACCCCGGACACCGCGCGGAGCGCGGTACCGGGCCGGGGGCCGGGTGGGGCCCGCTACCGGGAACGGCCCGTACCGGAACCGCCCCGTACCGGAACCGCCCCGTACCGGAACGGCCCCGCCGGGGCCTACGCCGCCGTTGCCAGTTCGTCGCGCGGGACGAACCGCACCCGCGGATGCCCCCCGTGCCAGCCGAAGCGCAGCCTCAGTCCCCCGACCCGCGCCAGCATCACGCCGACGCCGATCGCCGCGATCGCGGCCACCGCGCCGCCGGCGGCGAAGCCGACGCGGGCTCCGTACGTGTCCGTGATCCAGCCGACGAGCGGGGCGCCGAGGGGGGTACCGCCGGTGAAGACCATCATGAACAGGCTCATCACCCGGCCCCGCATCAGCGGGTCCGTCGCCAGCTGCACGCTCGAGTTCGCCGTGACGTTGACCGTCAGGCCGCACATGCCGATCGGCACCATCAGCACCGCGAAGATCCAGAACGCCGGCGCGAACGCGGTCACGATCTCGAGCACGCCGAAGAGCACCGCCGCGCCGACCAGCAGCCGCAGCCGCGAGGTGCCGCGCCGGGCCGCCAGCAGGGCGCCGGCCAGGGAGCCGGCGGCCATCAGCGTGTTGAGCAGGCCGTACGTACCGGCATCGCCGTGGAAGACGTCGTCGACGAACGCGGAGAGCCAGATCGGGAAGTTGAAACCGAACGTGCCGATGAAGCCGACGAGGACGATCGGCCAGATCAGCTCCGGCCGTCCCGCGACGTACCGCAGGCCTTCGCGCAGCTGGCCCTTGCCGCGCGGGGCGCGCTCGACCTTGTGGAGCTCGGACGTCCGCATCATCAGCAGGCCCGCGATGGGCGCGATGAACGAGAGGCCGTTGAGCAGGAAGGCGTATCCGCTGCCGACGGCGGTGATCAGGACACCGGCCACGGCCGGGCCGACGAGTCGCGCCGACTGGAAGTTCGCCGAGTTCAGCGAGACGGCGTTGCGCAGCTGGTCGGGGCCGACCATCTCGGCGACGAACGACTGCCGCGCCGGGTTGTCGACGACGGTGACGAGGCCGAGCAGGAAGGCGGTCAGGTAGACGTGCCAGACCTGGACGTGTCCGCTGAGCGTGAGCCCGGCGAGCGCCAGGCCGGTGAGGCCCATCGCGGACTGGGTGGCGAGCAGCAGTCGGCGCTTGGGCAGCCGGTCCGCGAGCACTCCGCCGTACAGGCCGAAGAGAAGCATGGGCAGGAACTGCAGCGCGATGGTGATGCCGACGGCGGACGCCGATCCGGTCAGGCTGAGCACCAGCCAGTCCTGGGCGATGCGCTGCATCCAGGTGCCGGTGTTGGAGACGACCTGTCCGGTCGCGAAGAGCCGGTAGTTGCGGATCTTCAGCGAGCTGAACATCGTCTGCTTGGGGGTGGGCAGTGTGTCGGTGGCGGTCGGTGCGGGGGCGGAGTCTGCTCCGGATCCCGTACTCAAAGGGGTTCGCCTCCTCGGCGTCGGCGGTCGGTGGACACTCGGCGGTTCACCTCAGGTGCGCGAGCTTCTCCAGCACAGGAGCCGCTGCGCGCAGCGTGGCCCACTCCTCATCGTCCAGACCCTCGGCGAGCGATGCCAGCCAGGCGTTCCGCTTGCGGCGGGACTCCTCGAGCATGGTCTCCGCGCGCTCGGTCTGGCTGACCACCTTCTGCCGGCGGTCGTCGGGGTGGGGCTCGAGCCGGACCAGCCCCTTGGCTTCCAGCAGCGCAACGATCCGGGTCATGGAGGGCGGCTGGACATGCTCCTTGCGGGCCAGCTCACCGGGGGTGGCCGAGCCGCAGAGCGCGAGGGTGCCGAGCACCGACATCTCTGTCGGGCTGAGCGATTCGTCGACGCGCTGATGCTTCAGACGACGGCCCAGCCGCATGACGGCCGAGCGGAGCGAGTTCACGGCGGCGACGTCCGCGTCAGTGCCGTGGGACAGGTCAGGCATGTTTGTTAGCATAACTCATTACCCTGGCTAAAGACCAGTCGGTTACGGCTCCGACCGACGTGTCACCCATATGAGTGAGACGCAACCGGAAAGTGACGCTCGGGCGACCGGGACGAGGCGACCCTGAGCCACATGGGATCGACAGTGCTCAGCCTGCGGATGGACGGCGATCTGCTCGACCGGCTCCGGGAGCGCGCCGCAAAACGGCAAATGAGCGTCCAGGACTATGTGGTCCGGACGCTCATTCGCGACGACTTCGACGAGCGCTTCAAGGCGGCCGTCGACGAGACGGAGAAGTTCTATGGCGTGACGTGACCGCTCCTGGGCGGATCGGCTCGCTTCCACCACAGATCGGCTCGCCCGAGCCGATCGGATGCGATCACGCCGAGACCGGTCAGGTGAGGCCGAGAGCCGGCATCGCGTAGTAGAAGACGAACACCGCCGAGACCGCGTACATCGCCGCGGGCACCTCGCGCCCACGCCCCGCCGCCAGGCGCAGCGCGCTGAAGGCGATGAAGCCGATGCCGATGCCGTGGGTGATCGAGTACGTGAACGGCATCATCACCATCGCCAGGAAGGCGGGGGCGGCGATCGTGAAGTCGCTCCAGTCGATGTCCTTGATCGAACCGGCCAGGATCAGGAAGCCGACCGCCACCAGGGCGGGCGTCGCCGCCTGGGACGGGACCATCGTGGCGAGCGGCGTGAGGAACAGCGCCACCGAGAACAGCGCACCGGTGACGACCGACGACAGTCCCGTACGGGCGCCCTCGCCGACGCCGGCAGTGGACTCGACGAAGCAGGTGTTGGCGGAGCAGGACGTGGCGCCACCGGCGGCGACGGCGATGCCGTCGACGATCAGCACCTTGTTGATGCCGGGGTAGTTCCCGTCCTTGTCCATCAGCTTGGCCTCGTCGCCCACGGCGAGGATCGTGCCCATCGCGTCGAAGAAGCAGGACAGCAGCACGGTGAAGACGAACAGGACGCCGGTCAGCAGGCCGACCTTCTCGAAGCCGCCGAACAGGCTGACCTGACCGAGCAGACCGAAGTCGGGGGTCGAGAGCGGGTTGCCGGGCCACTCGGGCGTGGTCAGGCCCCAGGACTCGACGTCCGCCACGGCGTGGATGATCATCGCGCCGACCGTCATCACAACGATCGAGATGAGGATCGCGCCCGGCACCTTGCGGATGATCAGCGCGAGGGTCAGCAGCGTTCCGAGCGCGAAGACGAGGACCGGCCAGCCGAGCAGATGGCCGCCGGTGCCCAGCTGCAGCGGGACGGTGGTGTGGGCGGCGTCGGGGATACGCGTGACGAAGCCCGAGTCCACCAGCCCGATGAGCATGATGAACAGGCCGATGCCGATCGCGATGGCCTTGCGGATGCCGAGCGGAACGGCGTTCATCACGCGCTCACGCAGGCCCGTGGCCACCAGCAGCATCACCACGACACCGGCCAGCACGACCATGCCCATGGCGTCCGCCCAGGCCATCTTGGGCGCGAGCTGGAGGGCGACGACCGTGTTGACACCGAGTCCGGCCGCGAGGGCGATCGGGACGTTGCCGATGACACCCATCAGGAGCGTGGAGAAGGCGGCGGTCAGCACGGTGGCGGTGACCAGCTGGCCGCCGTCGAGCTGGTGCCCGTACATGTCCTTGGCGCTGCCGAGGATGATCGGGTTCAGCACGAGGATGTACGCCATCGCAAAGAAGGTGGCGAAGCCGCCGCGGACCTCGCGGGCGACGGTGGAGCCGCGCTCCGAGATCTTGAAGAAGCGGTCCAGGCCGCCGACGGGCTGCTGGGGGGTGGGCGGCAGCCCGGGGGAATCGACCTTGGCGGTGGCCGTGGGGGACATGCGGAACCTCAGTCGTACGCGAAGGGGCGACACAGGGAAAGGCAATAAAAAACCGGCCTGATTTGGATGTTCCAACGAGGGAAACCAGCCAGCCGGAATCAGTTTCAGTATGAACATATGAACGAAAGATCGCCAATCTCCGCGCGTAGACCCTTGTCGCGCACGGCCCGCCCGTCCGGCCGTCCCTCCCCGGCTGCGTCCGTCGGTACCCGCCTACACTGTCGCCATGGCGAAGTGGACCCCCCGGCACGAGGCACCCGAACCCCTTGAGGGCCCGATCGTCTCGACGATCGTCGGCGGCACGATCCTCTGGTTCGTGATGTTCCTCGTCCAGGTCCCCTTCTACGGCTGGTTCGCCGACCGCGATCTGACCTGGTGGGTGTGGACCTGCCTGGCCGGCGCCGGCCTCGGGCTCATCGGCATCTGGTACGTGCGCGGCCGGGACGCGGCGATCAAGCGCGCGGCGGCTGCCGAAACGGCCCAGGACGCCCAGACCGAGGAGCCGGGCCCGCACGCCTGACCCGCACGCCCGACCCGCCTGACCCGCACGCCTGACCTCGCATGCCTGGCCCCGCACGGCAGCCCTTTCGCTCCGTCGGCCCGGCGCTGCCGTAGTCCCCAGGGACGATTCCCGTCCGACCGTGGTGCCGTCTTCCGCCTCGCCCGGGGGTGAGCGGGCCGCTCCGGCCGTAACGTCGACAACATGACGCAGCGGGCGGACAGGGGGCCCGGTACCCCCGAGCCGGAAGGGCCCGTCATCGACGCGGGCGCAGAACTCGACCCCGTACACCCCCGGCGGCCCCCGGGGCCACCGGGCGGCCTACCGCCCGCGGGTGGACTGACGGCCGCGCAGGTCGCGGAGCGGGTGGCCCGCGGGGAGGTCAACGACGTACCCGTACGCAGCTCCCGCTCCGCCGTCGACATCGTCCGCGCCAACGTCCTCACCCGCTTCAACGCGATCATCGGCGTGCTGTGGGTGATCATGTTCTTCGTCGCGCCGATCCAGGACAGCCTCTTCGGCTTCGTGATCATCGCCAACACCGGCATCGGCATCGTCCAGGAGCTGCGCGCCAAGAAGACCCTCGACGGGCTCGCGGTCATCGGCGAGGCGAAGCCGAGAGTGCGGCGGGACGGCGTCGCCGCCGCCATCTCCACCTCCGAGATCGTCCTCGGCGACCTCGTCGAACTCGGCCCGGGCGACAAGGTCGTCGTCGACGGCGAGATCGCGGAGGCGGACAATCTCGAGGTCGACGAGTCCCTGCTGACCGGTGAGGCCGATCCCGTTCTCAAGCAGGCGGGCGACCAGGTGATGTCCGGCAGCTTCGTCGTCGCGGGCGGCGGCGCGTTCACGGCCACGAAGGTGGGCCGCGAGGCATACGCGGCGCAGCTCGCCGAGGAGGCGTCCCGCTTCACGCTCGTCCACTCCGAGCTGCGTTCCGGTATCTCCACGATTCTCAAGTACGTGACCTGGATGATGGTCCCGACCGCGATCGGGCTGATCATCAGCCAGCTGGTCGCGAAGGACAACAACTTCAAGGACTCGGTGGCGAGGACCGTCGGCGGGATCGTGCCGATGATCCCGGAGGGGCTGGTCCTGCTCACCTCCGTCGCCTTCGCGATCGGGGTCATCCGGCTCGGTCGCAAACAGTGCCTCGTGCAGGAACTCCCCGCCATCGAGGGGCTGGCCCGCGTCGACGTCGTCTGCCTCGACAAGACTGGAACGCTCACCGAGGGCGGCATGGACGTGACAGAGCTGCGCCCGCTGGACGGGGCGGACGAAGCGCACGTACGCCAGGTCCTGGGCGCGCTCGGCGGGGCCGACCCGCGGCCGAACGCCTCCCTGCAGGCCGTCATCGCGGCCTGTCCCGACGGCGGGAACCACCGCTGCACCGCCACCCTCCCCTTCTCCTCCGCCCGCAAGTACAGCGGCGCCACCCTCGCGAACGGCGACGGCGAACACTCGACATGGCTGCTGGGCGCACCCGACGTGCTTCTGCCCGCCGGGCACTCGTCCCTCGTCGAGGTGGACCAGCTCAACCGGCAGGGCCTGCGGGTGCTGCTGCTGGCCCGGGCCACGGGACCGCTGGACGCCCCGGCGGAGCGGACGCCTGCCGCCCTGGTCGTCCTCGAACAGCGCCTGCGGCCGGACGCGTCCGAGACGCTGCGGTACTTCGCCGACCAGGACGTGGCGGCCAAGGTCATCTCCGGCGACAACGCGGTCGCCGTGGGCGCGGTCGCGGCGAAACTCGGCCTGCCGGGCGCCGACGGCACGCTCGACGCCCGCAAGCTGCCGGCGGAACGGGAGACGATGGGTGCGCAGATCGACGCCAACACCGTCTTCGGCCGCGTCAGCCCCCAGCAGAAACGCGACATGGTCGGCGCGCTCCAGTCCCGCGGGCACACCGTCGCCATGACCGGCGACGGCGTCAACGACGTCCTGGCGCTCAAGGACGCGGACATCGGTGTGGCGATGGGCGCCGGTTCGGAGGCCACGAAGGCCGTCGCGCAGATCGTCCTGCTCAACAACAGCTTCGCCATGCTGCCGTCGGTGGTCGCGGAGGGCCGCCGGGTCATCGGCAACATCACGCGCGTGGCCACCCTGTTCCTGACCAAGACGGTGTATTCGGTCCTCCTCGCGATCCTGGTGGTCTGCAGCCAGGTCGAGTACCCGTTCCTCCCCCGCCACCTGACACTGCTGTCCACCCTCACCATCGGCGTCCCGGCCTTCTTCCTGGCCCTGGCCCCCAACAAGGAGCGCGCAGAACCCCACTTCGTCCGCAGGGTGATGCGGTACGCCGTCCCCGCGGGCCTGATCGCGGCGGCGGGCACGTTCGCCGCCTATCTGCTGGCCCGCACCTACTACACGGGGCCGGGCGCCCTCGAGGCGGAGACCAGCGTGGCGACGCTGACGCTGTTCCTGATCGCGATGTGGGTCCTCGCGATCATCGCCCGCCCCTACACCTGGTGGCGGGTCGGCCTGGTGGCGGCCATGGGGCTGGGTTTCCTGCTGGTGATGGTGGTTCCGTGGCTGCAGGACTTCTTCGCGCTGAAACTGGTGGGCTCGGTGCTGCCGTGGGCGGCCGTCGCGATCGCGGTGACGGGGGCGGCGCTGCTGGAGCTGGCGTGGCGGGTGGTGGGGCGGCGGTTCCCGGCATGACGCGGTTCCCTGCATGACGAGGACCTGTGCAGGGCACCTCGCCCCTGCACGGGTCCTCGTCATGCCTGACGGGTCCTCGTCCTGCCTACGGCCCCGGGTGGCAGGCCCGGACCTACACGCGGGTGTAGGGCCGGGTCATGATCTCCATGTTGTGGCCGTTCGGGTCGTCGAAGTACGCGCCCCGGCCGCCGAAGAGGCGGTTGATCCGGCCCGGTTCGGTGTGGCTGGGGTCGGCGTAGTGGGTGACCCCGACCGCCTCGAGCCGGGCGATCACGGCGTCGAACTGCTCGTCGGGCACGAGGAACGCGTAGTGCTGCGGCTGGATCGGCTCTTCGGCCATCTCGTAGTAGTCGAGCGTCACGCCGTTCCCGAGGTCGACCGGCAGGAACGGGCCGAGCGGTGCGCCGACTTCGAGGCCGAGGATCGCGGCTATGAACTCGGCAGACAGCTGCCGGTCCTTGGCGTACACGGCGGTGTGGTTGAGCTGGACGGTGGTGACGGATGACTGGTGCGGCATGTGTGGGTGACTCTCCGGGTCTCGGCTCCACTGGGACTGGGACAGAGGTTGCGGAGGGGGACGGCGGGGCTCTGGCCCGCCTCGCGCTCACGCCGAGGCCGGGCGCCTCACTCGTGCATGGCCCAAGGCCGACCCGGCAGTCACCCGACCGAGCCTAGCCGCCCGCCGCCCGCCGCGCACCGGGGTAAGTAGCCGTACTCATGACAACGGCCGCACGGGCCCGCATGATCGGCGGACACGTGCCGCCCACCCCCGGAGTGTCCTGGTGAAACGTCTCGCCCCCGCCTTGACCGGCGTTGCCGCCGTGCTGCTGGCCGTGCCCCTCGCCGCTGGTTGCGGAACCGTCGTCGCGGGCAGCCCCCACGATTCTCCGACGCGGACCGCACCGGACGTCGCCGCCGATCACGAGGCGCGCGTCGCGGCCGCGCGTGCGGCGCACGACCGGAAGTTCCCGGACGTGGCGAAGGTCTGTGCCGATGTTCCCGCCGAGCCTTCCGGGGAGCCGGCCCCGTCCGCGGAGCCCACCGACCCGTGGGCGCGCAAGGTCGCCGAGAACAACGCCTTCAAGGCGCAGGCTCCGATGGACGCCGACGCCCGCTGCCGGGGTGACGCCCACGCCCGCCGGATCGCCGGCGGCCTGGAGGGCGTCCACGACGAGCAGGCGCTGCGCTCCGCGCTGGACCGTCTCGGCTACCCGCCGGAGTCGATGGAGGTGTACGAGACGGGCGGCGCGACCGGTTTCACCTTCGGCGTCCCGGACGCCGGCCCGTGCGTCACCGGCACCCTGACCGACCCGGCGACGGTGGAGGCGCACAGCCACTACATCGAGGGCGGCTGCATGGAACCGAAGGGCGGGCACTGAGGACACGGCGCTCCTCGCGCACGTTCCTCCCGCTCCGTCCTCCGGGAATCTTTGGCGGATGCGGGCAGTTCACCGGACCTGGCAGTCATCCACAACACGACCATGGCCCCCACCAAGCTCGAGCTGCTCGAAGCCTGGCTTCCCGCGCAGCCGTGGTACGTCGGCACGGCACTGTCCTGACCATGCCGGACAACTCCGAAGTCGCCTACACCGAAGGCGCTCACGACGGTCATCTCTTCGAGGATCGGGACGATGTGCGACGCTTCACGGTGACCCACGATCGGCTGCGGGTAGGCCCTGCCCCCGCGCAGGTCGCTCCACATGATCCGATCCGTGCTGGAGGACGAATACCGTGTGGCCGCGACCGCGCTCGCCTCACCATCGCCCGTAACCGTCCTGACCTCGGACCCTGAGGACCTACTCGAATTGTGCGGCACCTTGGCAGGTGTAATCAGGATTTGACACGCAAAAGGCCCCGGGACTGGGTGTCTCGGGGCCGGTCTCGCCGTCACGGTCCGCTCAGATGCGGACGGGGCGAGAAATGCTCGTGGCCGAGAAGGCTTTGAGGCAGGTGTTTCTCAGATGCCGGTGGTCTGCACCGAGACGAGACCCGTGGCCGCGCCGGAGACCGCACCGGTGACCGCGGCGACCGGAACGACGCCAGCGACGGTCTGGACAGCACCGGCGACGTCGCCGACGTTGAGCGCGGCACCGTAACCGTTGACCTCGGCGCCGGCGCTGGCCATGCCGCCGGAGATACCGTCCAGCTCGCTGTCGGAAATCTCGGCGGTCTCAACAGAGGTGAAGTCGTTACGCACTTTCGCTCCCTTTTCACATAGGACATTTCCGGGACCGTCGACCCGAACGCACGTCAAAGGAATTCCGGCCGGCGCAAACGTTCGCCGGACACCCGGAGCGGGTACCGAGACAACGACCCCGCACCCCAGGATGAGATCACGCCAACGGACGAACCGGCAACGCACGTTCCGGTTATGAGCCGTGAATACTTCTTCACGACAGCCTCAACTGATGGGGCATTTTCGCCCTTGTCGTGGGGAGGCGAAGCCCGATACAGGGAAACGGGCATGAGAGGCCGTCAGGTGTACGAGTACGAGACCTGTGGTGTGGACACGGGCGATCAAGGCGTGCCGCTACGGGATCACCACTGCTCCTCGTCGTCCTCGTCCTCGTCTTCGTCGGGGTCGTGCAGGGCACCGCGGAGCCGGGGCTCGATGGGCTCGTCCCACTCGTCCACGGTGCTGTACAGCTCGTTCAGCGTCCCCAGCGGGTACAGCCACCCGCCCTCCACCGCGCCCGGCTCCGCCACGAACGGGGTGTCGGTCACCACGCCCGACGCCGGGTCGAAGAACGCGGACGGGGCGCGGCCCGTGGGGGGCTTCGGGTCGTACATCCACACAAGCGGAGCGTGGGTTCCGCACTCGGCGTACGACCGGCGGACCGCCTCCCCGATGTACCAGGTCGCCCCCTGTACGAACTCTCCGTCCTTCGCGGCCATGACCTCTTCCACGCCGGCGAACTTCTCCCGCACCAGGTCTTCCAGGGCGTCCAGTGACCGGGCGCTGAAGTCCCAGCGGTCGAGGAGCCCCAGGGCGGTGGCCCATGCCTCGAAGGCCGCTTCGCGTTCGGCCAGCCATGACAGCAGCTCCGGATGCCGCTGTCGGTCGAGGTCCTCGTCTGTCGCATCTGCCATGAGCGGCATCGTAGGGAAAGGGACCGACAGTCCCCTCAACCGCCGTACGCCTTCACATAGTTGACACACGCCACACCGGCAAACCGATTGCGTCGGGCCCCGCGTGCGCTCCTATGGTGTGAGGGATGGCGGTGACATGTCACGGGGGCCGCACCGCCGCGCCTTCCGACCCATGAGAGCCCCCCAACACGGGGACACACCACGTTGAGTACATCCATACGCACCCGCATCCGGGCACGGATGGCGGCCGCTCTGGCGTCCGTCGCCGCAGCCGGAATTCTGGTCACCGGCGTGCCCGCCTTCCAGGGTGAAGCCGACGCCGCACCCGGCGCCGTCCGCTGCGACAAGAAGTGGCTGGGCAAGGAGTACGGCTCACCGCCCGCCGGTTCGGGCATCCAGGGCAAGAACCAGCCCTTCAGCCAGCGCCCGCAGAACGAGTGGGACGACTACTGGTTCGAGAATCCCTCCCACGCCTTCGACGGCCTCAAAAAGCCCACCTCGGAACAGAGCAAGGCCGCCGGGGACACCGACGCCGATGCCCAGAAGTGGAAGAAGAAGTACGAGACCACCAAGAACCCCCTGTACCGGACGCTGGAGATCTACGCCCGCTACAACGTCCAGCTCAAGAAGTCGACAGGCGTGAAGGACTGGGGCCTCTGGCTGGACCAGCGGCTGATCGGCTACGAGGCCAACCGGACCAAGGGCGACGGTTTCGAGGCCAAGGTCGTACGTGACTTCAAGCTCGTCGGCCCGGACTGGATCTGCCAGAAGAACGTCCCGGTCTTCGACAAGGACGGCAAGCCGGTCATCGACTCCAAGACCGGCAAGCAGGCCGTCCGCAAATACGACGCCTACAACGCCAAGACCAAAGAGTTCGTCGAGTTCAAGTCCAACGGCAAGCACATCGCCAAGCAGCTCCGCCACGACAGCCACATCCTGCGCAACAAGCAGTACAGCGACCACAAGCTGCGCCTGATCACGGGTGCCGAGACGGACCGGAACACGGTCAAGAGGTACGCCGCGCTCAACAAGCAGCTCGAGGCCGAACGCGGCGGCAAGCAGAACCAGGCGACCATCCGCGAGCACCGCTCCGAGGGCGCGCCGCGGTGGCGGCCCAACCAGTACACCCGCTACAACCCGATCATGAACCCCGACCCGCGCAGGGTCGGCTCCACGGGCCCGATCAGCGACGCCGCGTTCCGTTCCGGCTCCACCCCGGGGACCGCCCGGCAGATCCAGCACCAGTACCGCGGTTACAACGGCAACGGCGTCTTCGGCCGCGGCGGACCGGGCGGCATCGACTTCTCCACCCTGGAACTGAACTACGTCGGCAGCCCGGTCAAGGGCAAGGGACTGGACTACTCGTTCCAGGCCGACTACGCCAAGGACCCGGAGAACAACCCCGGCTGGGGCGGCAAGGCCAAACTCCAGCTCGCCTCCGACGCCATGTTCACCTGGCTGGCACTGACCCCGGACAAGTTCTGGGTCAACCTCAACCCCGACCAGCCCGACAAGATCATGGACAAGACGTTCGGGAAGACCGACGCCGGCCGGGTGCTCCTCGACGCCGACCTCGAGATGAAGCACGACTACGCGAAGGACATGGACCCCCGCGAAGGCGTCGGCAAGCAGTACTGGGAGGCCATGCAGGCCGCGAACATCCCCTGCGGCCACGGCGTCCGGCTGTGGATCGTCCCCAAGACGGCCGACGTCCGGGTGGAGAAGGACGGCATCTACATCCTCGACGCGCCGCTGAAGGTCAACTCCGAGCCGCAGGACGTGGACTTCCCCGACCCCAACGGCTCGTGCAAGCTGACCGAGGCGCAGATCCGTACGTCTCAGCGCCTTCTGGAGCAGTACGTCATCCCCGACGTCGAGAAGAAGGTCAACACCGGCCCCGCCTACGCCGACCTGCGCCGCGTCTACTCCTCCCGCGTCGCCGCCGAGTACATCCGCGACCAGGACCAGGACCGCGCCACGGACTTCCGCCCGATCATCAACAGCGACAACGTGGCGCGCTGGCCGATGAGCGACGAGCACAAGAGCTGGACGCCGAAGAAGACCTGGGACGCCTACATGAAGTCCTACACGGAAGGCGACTACAGCTACCCCTGCAACATCGGCGGCGAGAACAAGACCTGCGTCATGGGCGGCGTCGACTTCTCCAAGGCGCCCAAGCGCAACATCACCAAGGTTCGCTTCGAGGCGGAGCACCCGCGTCTGGACAAGGACACCAAGACCTCGGTGAAGACCGAGACCGCGTACCGCGACAGCGGCACCGTCCTCATCGGCGGCAACGGATCAGGCCGGCCGGCAGGCGGCGACGAGGACCCGGTCCCCACGCCGACACCCACCCCGACGCCGACCGACGGCCCGTCCACGCCGGCCCCGTCCGACACCCCCACCCCGCAGCCCAGCACCCCCGGCGGCGGTGAGCCGACCACCCCGCCGGCGAAGGACCCGGACGGCGACCTCGCCGACACCGGCTCCGACACTCCGGTCGGGCTGATCGCAGGCGTCGCGGCCGCGCTCGCGGTCGCCGGCGCATCCCTCACCTGGTGGCTGCGCCGCCGCAAGGCCGGCACCAGCTGACCTGACGCCGACGGACACAGCTTCGGCCCCGCACCGGTCAC
>NZ_JBEXRZ010000100.1:0-24554 GCF_040613325.1 Streptomyces sp. NPDC006283
GCCGACGTCCGCGGCGAGAATGGGGGCGAACAGGGAGGTCCCGAGGACCACCGCCTTGCGCACCACCCCGTGGGCGCCGCGCGGGCCCACCCCCCGGTTGCGCCCGGGGCGCCGCCCACGAGAAGCGGCGCACCGGGCGTCGGGCGTGGCCGGGCCGGCAAGCGTGCCGTTGAAGACCAAGGGGGCCGCCGCAGCAGGGGCCTGCCGGCGTCAGGACCTGCTGGAGGCCGGGACACGCTAGAGGCCGGCGATGCGCTCTTCGAGCAGCTCCATCGACTGGCGGGGCGTGAGCGCGCAGGCACCGAGCCGGTCCAGCATGTCCCGGTACTGCTCGACCGCCTGGGGCTTCTGGGTGAAGGTGCTGTCGGTCAGGTGCTCGATGTACACCGCGTCCTTCAGGTCGCCCAGCGCGAAGCGCAGATAGCTCACGCCCGTACCGACGCCGACGGAGGCGGTCACCTCCAGCGGGGCGACCTGGAGGGTCACCCGCGGCCGCTGCATCATCGCGACGAGATGCTCCAGTTGTTCGCGCATCACCAGCCGCCCGCCGACCGTGCGCATCAGCACGGACTCGTCGATCACGGCCCACAGGCGCGGCGCGTCGGGTGTATCGAGCTGCCGCTGCCGCTCCTGGCGCAGGTCGACCCGGCGACGGACATCGTGCATGAGAAGGTGACCGGGTCCGGATCGGACGACCGCCTCCGCGTAGGCGGGGGTCTGCAGCAGCCCGGGGACGTAGAACGGCTCGTACGTACGGATGGTGGACGCGGCGCCCTCGAGCGCGACCAGTGGCTCGAAGAAGTCGGAGAGGACATCGCTGAAGGAGCGCCACCAGTCCGACTGACGGGATTGCTTCACCAGCCGCATGAATTCGGCGACCTGTTGCTCCGCCTTCACCCCGTACAGACCCAGCAGGGCTTCGGCGTCGGTCGGCTTGCATCCATGGCGGCCCAGTTCGATGCGACTGGTCTTGGAACGCGAAAAACCGAGCCGGACGTCGACGTCCGCCGGGTCGAGCCCTGCGTTCACCCGCAGTTGACGCAGTTTGCCGCCGAGGATGAGTTTCAGGGCGGTCGGGTTGTTCTCGACCGCGCCCAGCGGCCGGACGAACAACGACGGGCTCGGTTCGGCTGCAGCCATCAGGCGCTCCTGCGGAGAAATAGGGACGACGACAGTATCCAGCACTCCCGCGGTCAGGCCATGGGGAAGTCGCCCACCCTACGGCGATTTTCAGCCGATTACCGGATCGAAGTCCCCCTCCCGGACGGCCGCCACGAACCCGTCGAACCCGTCGCGTGTGCAGACGAGCGCGGGACCGTGCGGATCACGGGAGTTGCGTACGGCGATCCGGCCGTCGGGAAGTGCGGCCGTCTCCACGCAGTTCCCGGTGGCGTTGCTGTGGCTGCTCTTGATCCACTTCACCGGATGCAGGGCACTGGCCTGCATCCCGTTGACGAACTCCACTGACATCAACTCCTTTTGTTCGCAGACGTGTTCACCCGAATTCCCGCCAGTGCAATCCCAACTGCAATTGCATCCTCGGGTGGTCTCGACAATACTCGTCCTGCGTCTGCTGTCGAACGGCGAAGCCTGCAGGGAGACATGACCAGTGGCGACTCACACGGCGGCCTTGTCGAGCACCGACGCCGGGCGGGCAGGTCGGAGTCGGCCTGCCCCATCTGGCGTGAAATCTCCGCTCCCGGCGTTCCGCCACTCCGCACCCGGCGACGCCGTACCCAAAGGCGCCTCGGAGGAGCCGGTCGTGCCCGGTGGCTTCTCCGCCTGCGGGCTGGACGGCCATCTGCAGAACGCGGGCCAGGCGCGCAAGTTCGCCGTCCGCACCCTGGACCAGTGGGCGCTGCCGTCACTGGCGGCGGACGTCGAACTGATCGTCAGCGAGCTCGTGACCAACGCCGTACGGCACGCCCTGCCGCCCGTCCCACCGCGCACGGCCGAGTACCCGGTCTGGCTCGGACTGTTCCGCTACACCCGCCACCTGGTCTGCGCGGTCACCGACCCCAGCCCGGCCCCGCCGTGCCGTCGCCGGCCGGACTCCTGCTCGGTGGGCGGCCGCGGGCTCATCCTGATCAGTACCTTGTGCGATTCCTGGTCCTGGAGGCTGACGCCTCCGAGCGGCAAGACCGTCTGGGCCACCCTGCCTCTGCCGCCCACCGGCAGTTGACACAACGTCAATCAATGTGCGGGGCTGCCGACAGGATACGGGCGTGGCGGGGCGGCTCAGCGGCCGCCGAGCTGCCCCGGCGCCCCACGCACCAGGATCCGGCGCCCGGTCACACGGTCGGGCGCCACCACGATCCAAAGGTCACGGTCCCCACCGGCCCATGGCGCGCTGTACGCCTGACGATCCAGCTTCGCGACGCCCTCGGGCTCCGTGACCGTACGGGCTCTGCCGACGGCCAGCACGCTCCACCCCTGGCTGAACGCGTCGTCGATGTGGTCCACCTCGAAGGCGATCTCGGCACCGGCAGCACCGGCCGGCAGGGCGTCGGACGACGTGCGGAAGGCGATCTCCCCCTGGGTGACGAGGTAGTTGACCGGCAGGATCGCCGGGCCCTTCGCCGTGGTGACGGCGATCCGGCCCACACCGTGGGTGCCCAGCAGGGCCCAGCACTGGTCACGTCCGAGCTCCACCAGCTCCGGATGGTCGCCTGCCCGGCCGATGCCGGGCGGCAGGTCGGCGCTACCCCCGGTCAGCATGGTGACGGTCGTCTCCAGCGCGTCCGCCAGCCGCAGCAGAAAGCCCATGCCGGGAGTGGCGGTCTTCTCCTCGAGGTACTCGATGTATCCGGGCGCGGAACCGGCCCGCAGCGCGAGGTCCTCCCGGGAGAGCCCGAGCTGCTGTCGTCGGGCGGCCACACGGCGGCCGACGTCGCCCTTCGCGTGCCCGGGACCGGAGGCGCCACGTCCCGTCTGCGGTTGTTCGGGCATGGTGGGCACCTTTCCCGTGTCGGTCCGCCGGCTGCGGCGACGCGCGGATCGCCGCGCACGTTCACGGTAGCCAGCGGGCCACGGGGGCGCACGACGACAGTACTGCGCCCTTGAGGCGGACCAGGGCCGGACCACGCACGGCGTCTCACGGGCAGTGCTGCAGACTGGTCCCGGTAGTCGCGAAGCCCGCCCCCGCCAGGAGCGCCACGCGCACCGAAAGCCCGGCCGGACCCGAAGACAGAAGGAGCATGCCGCGTGACCACCCACACCGCCCTCGCCCCCGCCCAGGCCAGGGCCCGGCTGCACGAACTGACAGTCATCGACGTACGCACCCCGGGTGAGTACGCCTCCGGTCACCTGCCCGGCGCCCACAACATCCCTCTGGACCACCTCGATGCGGCGCTGCCCGCTCTGGAGGCCGCGGCCGACCGGGGCGATCTCCTCGTCGTGTGCGCCTCCGGCACCCGCTCCGCCGACGCCTGCGCGACGCTCGCAAAGAACGGCGTGGCGGCCGCCACGCTCACCGGCGGCACGGCCGCCTGGGTCCAGCTCGGCCACGACGTGCACCGGCCGGCCGGAGCCCGCACGGTGTGGGCGATGGAGCGCCAGGTCAGGTTCGCGGCGGGGGCCCTGGTGCTGGCCGGGCTCGTCGCCGGACGGCGTCGGCCGGCGGCACGCACGCTGTCGGCCGGTGTGGCGAGCGGCCTGGTGTTCTCCGCGCTGACCGACACGTGCGGGATGGCCCGTGTGCTCGCCAAGCTGCCGCACAACCGACCCCGCCCCGCAGACCTGGACGCGACCATCGCCGCCCTGTCCGGCTGAGCGACGCGAGCCCGCAAGCGCGAGACTGGTCGAAGCAGAGGACGCCAGGGCTTTCAAGAACGGGAGGCGCCGCCGTGAAGGGATCCGACGGGCGATGAGACAGCGCAGTGTGGCCGACCTGATGACACCGGAGGCCGTCACCGTCCAGCGGGGAACCACGTTCAAGGAGATCGCCCGGCTCCTCGACGAGTACGACATCACGGCCGTGCCGGTGGTGGACGACGCGCACCGCCCCCTCGGAGTCGTCTCGGAAGCCGACCTTCTGCACGGGCGGATCTCCGGGTCCGGCGGCGACACGGCCGACGACCTCATGACGAGCCCGGCCGTGGTGGCGCAGCCGCAATGGAGCGCCGTCGACGCGGCCAGGGTGATGGAGGACCGGCACATCAAACGGCTGCCGGTGGTCGACGACCAGGGGCGGCTCATCGGCGTGATCAGCCGAAGCGACCTGCTGCAGCTGTTCCTGCGCCGGGACCGCGCCATCCAGGAGGAGATCGTCGAGGACGTGCTCGCCGGCACTCTGGGCGTGTCACCGGCGTCCGTGTCCGTCGACGTCACCGACGGCAGGGTCACGCTCAGCGGGACGCTCGCACGCAGGAGCCTGGTGCCGGTCGTGGTGCGCCTGTGCGAGAGCGTCGACGGCGTCGTCAAGGTCGTGGACCGGCTGTCCTTCGAGCAGGACGACACGAGCTCGACCGGCAGGACGCCACGAACGGGCGGGCAGGGCGTGACGAACTGACCGGCAGCCGGCGTGCCCGCGTCACTCGTGCCGTCACTCCTCGGGCAGCATCAGCAGGCGCGACTCGCCGGGTTCCACCGTCACCGCCCGGTCCGAGAGGCGCACTTCGATCGGTGATTCGTGGGACGCCGGTACGCCGATGTGCAGCTCGCCGGGCCGCATCCGCACCCGCACGCCCCAGTTTCCGTGGTAGCGGATGGAGAAGCCGTACTCGGACAGCTCGGGCGAGGGCACCGGGTCGAACCAGAGCGCCCCGCCGCGGGTGTCCATCCCCGTGAGGCCCCGTTGCACCAGGTCGAGCGTGCCGGCCATGGCGCCGAGGTGCACGCCTTCCTCCGTGGTGCCGCCCTGCAGGTCGGCGATGTCGCCCTCCAGGGCTTCCCGGCAGTACGTCCACGCGTCCTCGCGGCGCACCCGGGCCAGCACCCAGCCGTGCACCAGTCCACTCAGGGTCGAGCCGTGGCTGGTGCGCTTCAGGTAGTAGTCGACGGTCCGGTGCCAGGTGTCGTCGTCGAGGTCGTAGCCCAGCCGTTTGAAGAGGCCGCCGAGTTCGGTGGGCGAGAAGAGGTAGCCGAGCATGAGCACATCTGCCTGTTTCGACGCCTGGTAGCGGTTGACGGTGTCGTCCTCCGCCTCAAGTACCCGGTCGAGGCGGCGGATGTCGCCGTGGCGGGCCCGCAGACCGTCCCAGTCCAGCTCGGCCAGATCGCCGTATCCGTGGAACTGGCTGATCACCCCGGCATGGAAGGGCACGTACAGCCGTCGGGAGACGTCGTCCCAGCGCGCGAGTTCCCCGCGGTCGAGGCTGGTGCGCTCGTACAGCTCGCGGCGGCGCGGCTCGGGCAGTTCGCGCACCACCTCGAGCGCGCGGGCGAGCACCCAGGCCGCGGTGACGTTGGTGTACGCGTTGTCGTCGAGGCCCGGTTCCACGGAGTCCGGGTAGGCGTCGTGGTACTCGTCGGGTCCGACGACGCCGCGGATGCGGTACCGCTCCAGTTCCTCGTCGTACGTCGCGAAGCCGGCCCAGAAGCGCGCGATCTGCGTCAGCATCTCCGCCCCCTTGGTGTGCAGGAACTCCGCGTCGCCGCTCCCCTCGCAGTACTGCCACACGTTGTAGGCGATGGCGGAGCCGACATGGTGCTGGAGCCGTGAATGGTCGGGCAGCCAGCGGCCCGAACGAGGGTTGAGGTGCAGCTCCTGGGTCTCCTCGCGGCCGTCGCTGCCGCTCTGCCACGGATACATGGCCCCGCTGTGTCCGGCGTCGCGGGCCAGCAGACGGGCCGGTTCCAGCCTGCGGTAGCGGTACATGAGCAGCGCCCGGGAGACCTCGGGAAAGTGCAGGTTCAGATACGGCAGGACGAACAGCTCGTCCCAGAAGATGTGGCCGCGATACGCCTCGCCGTGGAGCCCGCGCGCGGGGACACCCACGTCGAGGTCGGCGGTGTGCGGCGACAGTGTCTGCAGGACGTGGAACAGGTGCAGTCGCAGGATGCTCCCCGCCTCGCCCGGCACGTCAAGCTCACCGCGTCGCCACAGTTGCCGCCATGCCGTCCGGTGGGACTCCAGGAGCGCCTCGAAACCCGGTGCCCGGCGGACCCGGTCGACCGCCGCGTGCAGCGGGTCGCTGATCGCGGGGTCGTGGGAGGTGTGCAGGGCCACCGTCTTGTCGACGGTGCGGGTGGCGCCCGCGGACAGTGACAGCCTCAGGAGCTGCACGGAGCGCAGGGGTTCGTGGGCGGTGTGGGCGCGTTCGTCGTCCGACCCGCCCTGCGCGACGGTACGGGCCGCCATACCGATCCTGATGTCGGAGGTGGTGGTGCGGCAGCGCAGCCACACCGTGTCGGGCTCGCCGTCACCGGCGTTGACGTGGACGAGGTGGTTGCCGTTGAGCTGCCGGTAGCGCGACACACCGCTGTTGGTGACCGAACCGTCGAGCGCGGCTTCGACATCGATGTCCCCGGACCATCCCTCTGCAGTGAACTGGGTGCGCAGCAGGGCCAGATGCGGATCAGCCATGTGCACCAGCCGCAGCTGACGCACCGTGAGGCCGCGTCCGTCCTCCGCCACGTACCGCAGGTTCCGCTCGAGGGTTCCGGCGCGCAGGTCCAGCCTCTGGCGGTGTTCGCGCAGCGCCGGGCTGTCGGGGGTGAACCAGGGTGCGTCGCCGTCGGCGGTGTGCATACGGAAACGCAGCGGAAGCCAGTTGGGCAGGTTGACCATGTCCTCGTTCTCGACCTGGCGGCCGGCCACGCTCGAGGTGAGGCGGTTGTAGCAGCCCGCCGCGTACGTGCCCGGGTAGTGCGTCTCGTCGGCGGTGCACTCGGGGGCGGCTCCCCGCGTGCAGAAGTAGCCGTTGCCGAGGGTGCACAACGCTTCGCGCAGCCGTTCACGAGCGGGGTCGTATCCCTCGTACGTCCAGATCCACTCGTGCATCGTCAGTCCTCGAGGCGCTCGGGGTGCTTGCCGGGGTCGTCGGGTGGGGTCTGTCCGCCGGATGCGGGTACGCCGCGCGCCGGACCGCTCGACCCCGTGCCGTGCGCCGGGGACCGGCGTCCGACCGGGGTGGCCGGGCGGGCGGTTCAGAGGCGGGCCGCGGGTTCAGGGCGCCGTGTACGGCCATCCGTAGCCGGGCTCGGGAGGGCTCCCCACGCCGGCACCCATCGCTTCGAGGTCCCGGTCGGCCGTCCTCATCAGCTGCCGGGCGAGGCTGTGCATGGCACGGCTCGCGGCGAGTTCGTCGCCGATCTCGGGAACGTCGACGTCCTGCGGACTGCAATGGGCCGTGCCGTACCCCGTGAACGTGGCCTTGCCCGTGTCCAGCACGGCGCGGGCCTTCGTCGTCCCGTCCTCCTCCGAGAGGAACAGTTCGACCTTCCACTCCCTCGTCGTCGTCATGGTGCACTCTCCCCGACCTGTCGGCGGTACTGGTTCAAGGATCCGCCCTGCCCGGCGCCTCTGCGACACGTCCGCCGCCGACGCCGCCGAACCCGTCCGGGCGGATCACCATGGAGGCAGCTGACGAACAGGGAGGCAGTCCCATGACGCGCGCGATCGCTGTCGGAGTGGACGGTTCGCCGGAAAGCCTGGCCGCCGCCGACTGGGCCGCACGCGAGGCGGCACGGCGGGAGCTGCCGCTCCACCTGGTGCACGCCTGGCGCCGGCAGCCCGTCGACGGACCCCTCGAGCAGGACGGCCGGGACCAGGTGAGTGCGGCGGAGGCCGTGCTGCGGGAGGCCGAACTGCGGGTCGCGGAGCGGTACGCGCGGGTCCCCCTGAGCGCTGAGGCGGTGCCGGACACGCCGGTGCCCGCGCTGCTCGCCGTGGCGACAGGCGCCGAGATGCTGGTTCTCGGCTCGCGGGGACACGGCGCCCTCGTCGGTTTTCTGCTGGGCTCCTACGGCCGGCAGGTGATCGCCGCGGCGGCCCGGCCGGTCGTATCGGTCCGGGCCCGTCCGCAGGACGATCCGGAGCCGGATCGGGGGCCGGTGGTGGTGGGCCGGCAGGGCAGCCCGGAGGAGAGCGATTCGGTGCTCCGGTTCGCCTTCGCGGCCGCGGCCGCCGGTGGGGAGGACCTGCTGGCCGTACGGGCCTGGAGCCCACCGCCGGTGTTCGCCTACGGGCCGGGCTCGATGCACCTCGCCGACGAGTTCAGTGGGCTGGAGCCGTTCGAGAGGAAGGCATTGGAGCAGGCCCTGGAGCCGTGGCGGGAGCGGTTCCCCCAGGTGCGGGTGACCGCCCGTGTGGAGCTCGGCAGCGCCGGCCAGGTGCTGCTGTCGGCCGCTGTCGGCGCCGGGCTGCTGGTCGTGGGCCGCCGGGTACACCGGTCCCCCCTCGGCGGCCGTATCGGGTCCGTGGCGCACGCGGCGCTCCACCACGCGTCATGCCCGGTCGCGGTCGTCCCGCACGACTGACGGATCGACGGGCGGCACCGGCCGTCGGGTCGTGTCCCTGACCGGACTGTTCTCCACGCGGGACCCGGGGGCCGCTCGGTTGGCGGCGGCCGGACTGTGCGCGTGGATCTGCGGCGCGGGTACGTCGTCCCTCCCCTCCCCCCAGGCGGGGATGCGCAGCGCGAGCAGGGCGACGTCGTCACCGCTCGGGCCGATGCGGTGCAGCAGTTCGTCGCAGAAGTCCTCCACCTCCCGGTCCGCGAGCTCGGCGGCGTGACGCCGCAGCAGGGCGAGGCCCTCGTCGAGGGAGCGGGTCCGGCTTTCGACCAGGCCGTCGGTGTAGAGCAGGAGGGTGGACCGGGCGGGGAGTTCCTCGCGGGCGTCCGGCCAGTCCAGGCCGAGGTGCAGGGCGGAGTCCATGCCCAGCAGCGGGCCGTGGCCCCCTTCGAGGAAGCGGGCCCGGCCGTCGGTCGTGACCAGCAGCGGGGGCGGGTGCCCGGCGTTGACCCAGTGCAGCTGCCAGGGCCCGCCCTCCGGCCCCTCCACCCGGGCGAAGACGGCGGTGGCCATGGGCGCGTCGCTGGTGTTGGTCATGGCCTCGTCCAGGCGGCGCATGATCAGGCTGGGGGGCTCCTGGCGGTCCCATGCCAGGGCGCGGAGCATGTTGCGGACCTCGGCCATGTGGGCGGCGGCCTTGAGATCGTGGCCCACGACGTCGCCGATGACCATCGTGGTGACTCCGTCGGCGAGGAGGAAGGCGTCGTACCAGTCGCCGCCGATCTCGGCAGCGCTCTCCGCGGGCTGGTAACGGGCGGCCATCTGGAGGTGGTCGACCTGCGGCAGCGGCGTGAGCAGTTGCCGCTGCATGGTCTCCGCCACATGCCGCTGCTGGTCGAACAGCCGGGCGTTGTCGAGCACCAGGCCGGTGCGGCGGCCGACGTCCGCCAGGACGAGCATCTCGGCATCCGTGAAGGGCGGATGGTCGCCGGTACGGCCCAGGGTGAGCACGCCGAACACCTGCCGGCGGGTGCTCAGGGGCACCACGGCGCCGGAGTGCCCGCCGAGCAGGTCGAAGAGTTCCCGGTGCGCCTGGGCCAGCGGCGTGTCCGCGTCCTCTGCGAGATCCTCGGCGTCCAGCCGCAGCGCCGGGTCCCCGCGCATGGCCCGCGCCAGCGCGGACCCGGGGGCGGTCTGCGCGAGCGGCGGCAGCGGACCGAGCACGGCCTGCCCGCCGCCCTGCTCGTCACTGGTCCATACGGCCATCCGCCGCATGTCCGCCGCCTGGTCCTCGCCGCGCAGGTCGGCCACCGCCCAGTCGGCCACTTCCGGCACCAGCACGCGGACCAGCCGTTGCAGCATCTGGGGGATGTCAAGGGTGGAGCTGAGCACCGCGGAGATCTCCGCGACCATGGTCAGCCGCTCGGTGAGCCGCTCCAGAGCCAGCAAATGGGTCGTCCGCTGCTCGGCGGCCTCGCGGTGCAGGCTGTAGTCGTGGAAGACGATCACCGCACCGTCCACACCGCCCTGCCGCAGCAGAGGGGTCGCGGCCCAGATGATCGGGAGGGCGGTGCCGTCGGACCGCAGATAGAACTCGTCACTGCCCTCCGCCGGACAGCCACTGTCGAGGACGGGCAGAAACGAGCACTCCTCCCGGGGAATCCGGGTGCCGTCGGCCCGGCGGTGCAGGAGGTCGTGCAGATCGAGGCCGAGCGTCTCCTGCTCGGTGCGGCCCAACAGCCGCTGCGCCCAGGGGTTGGACGCCACGACGCGCCCCACGGAGTCCGTGACATACAGTCCGGCACCCATGCTGTCGAACACGGCGCGCAGGAACTCGAGCTCCCGCGGCCGGTCAGCGGCATTCAACGCCCCACCATCCTCGCCTCCCGTTGATCCTGCCCACACCGGCGCGGGCCCGCGAACGACGGCCCTGCCGCCATGTTGCCACCGGGGGTGGCCGTGTGCTGCTTCGGGCGCCGTCGGCCGGACCGGCGGATGCCGGTCGGTGGGAGGGGCACACCCGGGTGGCGGCACCCGGACCGGTGACGCCACCCGCGGCCGTGCCTCAGGTCGGTACGTGTCGCATGGCCCACGCTCAGGCCGCGGCCGGCCCTTCCCGCACGGCCGACGCCTCCCGCACGGCCGCGCGAGCCGCCGTCCCGTCGGGGGAGTCGAGCGCGAGCGTGGCGAGCCGGCGGCAGTCGTCGAGACTGTGGCCCGCGAGCGAGGCCCGGACGTCGCCCAGGCAGCTCGGCGCGGCGGAGAGGCTGGTGACCCCCAGTCCGACGAGGACCAGGGCGAGCAGCGGGTCCGCCGCCGCTTCGCCGCACACCCCGACGGGGCGGCCGTGTCCGGCGCCCGCCTGGGCGGCCGTCCGTACCAGCTCGAGCAGCGCGGGCTGCCAGGGGTCCAGGAACTCGGCCAGGCTGCCGAGGGTCCGGTCGGCGGCGAACGCGTACTGGGCCAGGTCGTTGGTGCCTATGCTGAGGAAGTCGCACGTCTGTACGAGTCTGTCCGCGCGCAGCGCCGCTGCCGGTACCTCCACCATGGCGCCGGCGGTGCGCAGCCCGTGCGCTCGCACCCGTTCGGCAAAGGCGGCTGCCTCGCTCGGGACCGAGATCATGGGTGCCATGACCCACACCTCGGCTCCGCTGTTCTCCGCCGCGGCGGCGATGGCGCCCAGCTGTGTCTCGAGCAGGCGCGGATCGCGGTGGGCCGTCCTTAGACCGCGCACGCCGAGGGCGGGATTCTGCTCGTCGGCGGCGGTGACGAACGGCAGCGGCTTGTCGGCTCCGGCGTCGAGGGTGCGGACGACGACCCGGCGCCCCGCGAAGGCCGCGAACACGGCGCGGTAGGCGTCGGTCTGCTCCTCGGCGGTGGGTGCCGTGTCCCGGTCGAGGTAGAGGAACTCGGTGCGGAACAGCCCGACGCCCTCGCTGTCGGCCGCGGCGGCCGCGGGGAGTTCGTGCAGCGCTCCAAGGTTGACCAGCAGCTTCACCGCATGGCCGTCCGCCGTGCGGCCCGGACCGCTGAACCGGGCCGCGTCGCGCCGCCGTTGTTCCTCGCGCGCGGCCGCCTGCGCGACGGCCTCCGGTGCCGGGTCGGTCACGACCGTGCCGGCCGTGCCGTCGACGAGCACCGGCACGCCGTCCGTGAGCAGCGCGGCGTCGGCGCAGCCGACGACTGCGGGCAGGCCGAGGATCTTCGCCAGGATGGCGGTGTGACTGGTGGGACCGCCGCGCTCGGTGACAAGGGCCGACACGTTCGCCGGGTCGAGGAGGGCGGTGTCGGCCGGCGCGAGGTCCTGTGCGACCAGGATGTGGGGGTGGCCCGGGTCGGGGAGGCCCGGCATGGGCAGCCCCAGGACGCGCGCCACCGCGCGGTCGCGGAGGTCGTCGAGGTCGGCGACGCGTTCGGCGAAGTAGCCGCCCGCCGCTTCGAGGGAGTCGCGGAAGGCGCCGAACGCCGCGTCGAGGGCGTGGGCCGCGTCGCTGCCGTCGAGGACGAGGGCCGCTGCCCGGTCCGCGAGGGCCGGGTCGGCGGCCATCATCGCCTGGGCGGCGAGGACTTCGGACGTGTCGCCCGTCGTGGCGGCTGCGCGCTCGGTCATGTCGGCGGCGACCCAGACCAGTGCGGCGCGGGCGGCCGCTGTTTCCGCGGGCCTTTCGGCCGGTTCCAGGGTCCGCGGCGGCGGCATCGCGGCGGGGGGCGCCATACGGGCGACGGGTCCCGCGGCGCTGCCGCCGCCGATCCCGATGCCCTGCAGCACAGCGGCCTGCGCCGTCGCGGGGGCGGTCGCGGTGGGGGTGCTCGTACCGGTCACCGCTGCGCCTCTGCGTCGTGGTCGGCGGCGACGAGCGCGGCGAGTTCCTCGAGGGCGGCCTCCGCGCCCTCGCCTTCGGCGGACAGCACCAGCGGCTCCCCGTGCTGGGCTCCGAGGGCGAGCACGGACAGCAGGCTCCGGGCGTCGACCGGGGCGCCTCCGTCACGGGCGACGGTCACCTTGACGGGCTGACGGGCGGCAGCCTGGACGAAGACCGACGCGGGGCGGGCGTGCAGTCCGGAGCGGGAGCCGATGACGACGGTGCGCTGATGCATGGGGTGAACTCCTGCGGGTTACGGGGTTGGGGATGCGGCCCGGTCGGATGCGCGTCCGGGCGCGTGGAGGCACGGCGCTGGGCCCCGGGTGCTGTACGGGAGGGGGGCGGTACGGAAGTGGGGTACGGCGGACGGACGTCGGGTACGGCCGGTGCCGGCCCGGGCCTTGCGACCCGGGCCGGGGGATCAGGCGGCGGCCACGGGCACCTTGGGGTCCGGGACCGCCGGAGTGGCGGGGGTCGTCTCCGCCGTCCCCACGGGCTTGCGGCGGCTCTTGAGGAGGATCACGAGCCCTGCCGTGACCACGGTGCCGGCCGCGATGGCGAGCAGGTAGTACAGCGGCGAGCCGATCAGCGGGACGACGAAGATGCCGCCGTGCGGAGCGCGCAGGGTTGCGTCGAACGCCATCGACAGGGCGCCGGTCACGGCTCCGCCGGCCATCGCGGAGGGGATCACCCGCAAGGGGTCGGCGGCGGCGAACGGGATGGCGCCCTCGCTGATGAAGGAGGCGCCGAGAACCCACGCCGCCTTGCCGTTCTCCCGCTCGGCCTTGGTGAACAGCTTCGCGCGCAGGGTCGTCGCGAGGGCCATGCCCAGCGGCGGGACCATGCCTGCCGCCATCACGGCGGCCATCACCTTGAGGCTGCCGTCGCCGGGGGCTGCGAGCCCGCCCACCGCGAAGGCGTAGGCCACCTTGTTCACCGGTCCGCCGAGGTCGAAGCACATCATGAGGCCCAGCAGGCCACCGAGCAGGACGGCGTTGCCGCCGGAGAGGCCGCTCAGCCAGTCGGTCATGGCCTTCTGGAGGCCGGCGAT
Source organism: Streptomyces sp. NPDC006283 (assembly GCF_040613325.1). NCBI lineage: Bacteria > Bacillati > Actinomycetota > Actinomycetes > Kitasatosporales > Streptomycetaceae > Streptomyces > Streptomyces sp. NPDC006283. Next base: position 13,312 of record NZ_JBEXRZ010000100.1, read on the forward strand.
CGGCTTGCCGACGACGACGAACATCAGGAAACCGACGACCGCGGAGGAGATCAGGGGGATCACGACCACGGGCATGATGCCGCGCAGCACCGGCGGCACATGGACGCGCTGGATCGCCATCACCACCGCGCCCGCGATCAGGCCGGCGGCGAGGCCGCCGAGGAAGCCGGCGTTGATGGTCACCGCGATGGCACCGCCGACGATGCCGGGCACCAGGCCCGGCCTGTCGACCATGCCGTACGCGATGTATCCGGCGAGGACCGGGACGAGGAAGCCGAACGCGGCGCCGCCGATCTGGAACAGCAGGGCGGCCCAGCTCGCCGCCTCGGTCCACACGAAGTGCTCGGCGACCGACGGGGCGCTGTTGATCTCGTACCCGCCGATGGCGAAGGCGAGCGCGATGAGCAGTCCGCCCGCGGCGACGAACGGAACCATGTAACTCACACCGGTCATGAGCCACTTGCGCAGGCGCGTGCCGAAGTGGTCTCCGGGGGCGCCGGCGTCCATGGGCGCCGTGACGGCGGCCGGGGCGGCGACCTCGCCGCGCTCGGCCTTGGCCTTGACGTCGGCGATGAGTTCGGTGGGCCGGTTGATGGCGGCCTTGACGCCGACGTCGACGGTCGGCTTGCCGCCGAAGCGGGCCTTCTCACGCACTTCCACGTCATGCGCGAGGATCACGCCGTCGGCGGCGGCGATCACGGCGGGGTCGAGGCGGGTGAAGCCCGCGGAGCCCTGCGTCTCGACGACGACCTCCACGCCCACGGTCTCGCCGGCCTTCTGCAGGGACTCGGCGGCCATGTAGGTGTGGGCGATGCCGGTCGGACAGGACGTGACGGCCACGATCCGGAAGGGGCGGGCGCCGCTCGTCGGGTCGGCGGTCGGGGCAGTGACTTCCGCCTCCTCAACCGGTGTCACCTCAGCCGGCGTCGCCTCAACCGGCGTTACCTGAGCCGGCGTCTCCTCAGCCGATGTCGCCTGAGCCGGTGTCTCTTCACCCGGTGTCTCCTCGCCACGGATCCGGGCCGCGACCGCGGCCGGGTCGCGCTCGGCGCGGAGCGCGGTCGTGAACTCGGGGTCCATGAGACGCCGTGCCAAGGCGGACAGGATCGTCAGATGGTCGTCGTCCGCACCGGCCGGCGCGGCTATCAGGAAGATCAGGTCGGCAGGCCCGTCCGGGGCGCCGAAGTCGATGCCACGCCCGCTGCGGCCGAAAGCGAGGGTGGGGGCGGTGACATGCTCGCTGCGGCAGTGCGGAATGCCGATGCCGCCGTCGAGACCGGTCGGCATCTGCGCCTCGCGTGCTGCCACGTCGGCGAGGAAGCCGTCGAGATCGGTGACACGGCCGGCCGCGACCATCCGCTCGGCGAGGGAGCGGGCGGCGGCTTGCTTGGTCTCGGCGGACAGGTCGACGTCGACCAGTTCCGAGGTGATCAACTCACTCATCACGCGGCTCCTTGCTCGCGAACCGCCCGACAGGCGGTGGTGGGACGTGGCGGTGCACTGCCGTTCCGGGCGACGGCAGTCCGAGCGGATGGACCGGACAGGTGGGCCGGGCGGGTGTCGCGGACGACCACAGCCTGCGGCCCCGGCGGGCGGGGGTGGGGGGTCATGGCACCGGCTCCCCGAGGACACGGTCCATGGGCACACAGGCGGTCGTCGTGACCGCCGCCAGGTCCAGGTCGCACGGGGACGGCATGACGCTGCCCGGCAGCTGTACGGCAGCGGTTCCGTGGGCGACTGCGGCCGCGAGCGCGGTGGGGCCGCTGCCCCCGGCGGCGAGGAAGCCCGCCAGGGAGGCGTCCCCGGCGCCGACATTGCTGCGGACGACGGCGGCGGGCGCGTGCCCGAACCAGGTGCCGGTGGCGTCGACCAGCAGCTGGCCGTCCGCCCCCAGGCTGGCGAGGACCGCCCCGGCGCCCCGATCGCGCAGCTCTTCCGCTGCCTTGACCGCATCGCCGACGGTGGTGAGGGGGCGGCCGACGGCTTCCGCGAGCTCCTCCGCGTTGGGCTTGACCACGTCCGGCTGCTCGCGCAGCGCGGCGGTGAGGGCCGCCCCCGAGGTATCGAGGGCGACGCGGGCGCCGACGCCGTGGATACGGGCCACGAGCTCGGCGTACCAATCGGGGCGCAGTCCGCGCGGCAGGCTGCCGCAGCAGGCGATCCAGTCGATCTCGGCCGACCGCGTCCGCACGGTCTCCAGCAGGGCCTCGGCCTCCCCGGGGGCGATGTAGGGTCCTGCCGCGTTCACCTTGGTCAGGGTGCCGTCGGGCTCGACGAGCGTGATGTTGACGCGGGTGGAGCCGGCGATGGGGACTCCGGCCGCCTCGATGCCGTGGTCGCCGAGCAGACTGGCGAGCAGCGCGCCTTCCGGACCACCGAGGGGCACGACGGCGACGGTGCGGTGACCGGCGGCGGCGACCGCACGTGAGACGTTGACGCCCTTGCCGCCGGGATCCACCCGGTCGTTCGCGGAGCGCAGCACGGCTCCCCGGTGCAGGGACGGCAGTTCGTAGGTGCGGTCCAGGCTCGGGTTCGGGGTGATGGTGAGGATCATGCGCGCACGACCTCCGTTCCCTGCCGCTCGATCGTGCGGGCGTCGTCCGGGCTGAGCCCGGTGTCGGTGATCAGCAGGTCCACGTCCGCAAGGTCTCCGAATCGTGCGAAGTGCTGCTGTCCGAACTTGGCGGAGTCGGCCAGCAGCACGATCCTGCGGGCAGCTTGCATGGCGGCCCGCTTGACGGCGGCCTCGGCCAGATCCGGAGTGGTCAGGCCTCCCTCGACGCAGAACCCGTTGGTGGCGATGAAGGCCACGTCGGCCTTGATCTCGCTGTACGCGCGCAGCGCCCAGGCGTCGACGGCGGCGCGGGTGCGGTGCCGCACCCGGCCCCCGACCAGATGGAGGGCGATGCCCGGGTGGTCCGCGAGGCGGGCCGCCACGGGCAGGGCGTGGGTGACGACCGTGAGCGGCGATTCCACCGGAAGGCCGGCGGCGAGCCTCGCCGATGTCGTCCCGGCGTCCAGGATCACGCTGCCGTCGGCCGGAAGCTCGGCGAGCGCGGCGCGCGCGATGCGCTCCTTCTCGTCGGCGGCGACCGCGTCGCGCTCGGCGAGGTCGGGCTCGAAGTCGAGATGACCGACCGGGATGGCGCCGCCGTGGACACGCCGCACCAGTCCTGCCCGGTCGAGGACCTTGAGATCGCGCCGCACGGTTTCCGCGGTGACCTGGAACTCCTCGGCGAGGGACAGCACATCCACCCGACCGCTGTCGCGGGCCAGGCGCATGATCTCCTGCTGGCGCTCCGCTGCGAACATGTGGTTTTACATCCGTTTCAGTGACCGAGCCTGTTGTTTTCTTGGATGCTACGCCCGGCACACGGCGATGTAAACAGATCCGGGCATGCAAACGGACAGAAAGCACGCCTCGGCTCGACGGGCGGGGATGTCCTGCCACGCCCGCATGGGATCTTGGTGCCCATGACGACGCCCCCGGACGGCATGCCCGTCTACCGAGTCCTGACCGGTCCCGACGACGCGGCGTTCTGCCGGCGGGTGAGTGACGTGCTCGCTCTCGGATATCAGCTGCACGGCGGGCCGGCTGTCACCTTCGACGGGGAGCGCGTCATCGTCGCGCAGGCTGTGCTGTGGCCACGGCCGCAGGCCGAAGACCCTGCGGCTCCCGCGGTCGGCACCGGCGGCGAGGGCTGAACCCGTCAGGGCCGGAACGCGGTCAGCGCCGCGGCACGCCGTGCTCGTCGAGCCGTCCGACGACCAGACCGCGCGCCCGGCACTCGGCGACCACACCGGGCAGTGCCCCCAGTCCGGATCGCCATGATCCGGCCGCGCTCAGGGCATCCGAGTCGTGCAGCAGCACCGTCGCCCCGCCGCGCAGCGTCTTCATCACCTCGGTGCGCACACTCTCGGGGGTGGCCGAGGCCGTCCAGTCCCGTCCCCATGAGGTCCACAGCACCGGGCGCAGACCGGTGACGCGGGCCGCGGCCCACCGCCCGCCGGTGAGGATTCCGTAGGCGGGCCGGTACCAGAGGGGACGCGTGCCGGAGATCTCCGTGACGAGTGCGGCCGTCGCGGCCAGCTCCCGTGCGTCCCGCAGCGGCCGGGGACGCCACGGCCTTTCGTGGTGCCAGCCGTGGACGGCCAGTTCATGGCCTTCGGCCACGATCCGACGTCCCAGGCCGGGGCACCGCGCGAGCCGGCTCCCCAGCACGAAGAACGTTGCCCGTACGCGGAGTTCGTCCAGTGCCCGCAGGAAGTACGGAGTGCTGCGGGGGTCGGGGCCGTCGTCGAAAGTGAGCGCCACCCTGTCGGGGTCGCCCCGTCCGTCGAGCGCCGGGCTGAGCGCGCCGCGCACACCGGGCAGCCAGGTCACGGCGGGGCCGATGTGCGCTCCGGCCACCACGAGCGCCACGCCCAGCGCGGCGACCGCGCGGGGCGCGGCGTGCTCGGCAGTCGTCACCACTTCTGTGCTCCGTCCTCTCCGCCTTCCGTCAGGAGCGGAGATCTGGCCAGTTGCAGGCATCCCCAGAACAGCAGGCCGAGCGCGACCACTTCGAACACGGCCCGGACGCCCAGGTGTACGTGTTCCTCGAACAGCACGACTCCGAGGACCACGCTCAGCAGCGCGTCCCCCAGCGTGAGCGCGGGCTGCGAGGCCGCCAGCGAACCCGCCCGCAGCGCCACCTGCAGCAGCACGAAGCTCCCCAGCCCGAGAATCACCGCCGCGTACGGCTGCCACGTCGACAGCAGCGCACCGACACCGTCCGGCAGCCGGCCCAGCGCATCCTTCATCAGCGCGGCGGTGAGGGCGAATCCGATCGCCGTCGCCGTGCCCACTACCGCGGCGCGCGGCGCGGACGGCAGCCGTGGCGACACGGCCATCAGCAGACCGACCGTGACGGCGACACAGACCCCGGTCCACAGCCACTGGGCAGCGGGCGCCGTACTGCGACCGCCGGTCGGGGCGGCCAGCGCCAGGAAGCCTGCCAGACCGACGGCCATGGCGGCGAACGCCAGCTGGGTCCGCCGGTCCGGACGCCGTCGGAAGACGACGCCTCCGAGGACGAGGGTGAACAGCAGCTCCGAGCTCATCACCGGCTGCACCACGGCGAGCGGCCCCGTCGCCAGTGCCAGCGCCTGGCAGATCCCGGACAGCCCCAGCAGCGCCGCGCCCCAGATCCATACGCGTTGACGCAGCAGTGCTCCCGCCGCGGACGACCGGCCCTGCGGACGCCCCGGACCGATGTCCGCCGCCGCCCGCCTCTGCAGTACGGAGGCTCCCGCGTTGCCGATCGCCGCGAGCAGCGCCAGACAAATGGACAGTGCCGTCACCGGGGCACGTCCTGCCTGTGTGTTCGCCGTCCGGTCCGCCCGCCCCTGCCTGTGCGGGACGGCGCGGGTGGGCGAGGCACAACGGACATGCCAACCTCCGAGTGGTCGCGGACCGAGCAGGCCCAGCCTGTCGGCTCATGGACCCGCCGGCCCCGGCGGTGGACGCGGCGGCAGCCGATTCACCCGATCGGTCCCGGTCGTCGGGGCACGGGCCGTCAGCAGGCTTCGCCCGGGGCACCATGGTCGAACGGGATCCCGTTTGGCGCACAGGCGCCGAGGAGGTGCCCATGGGCCGGCGCTTCATGGTGCTCAGCGCCGGCATGGGCGCGGGGCACGACGCTGTCGCGGGTGAACTGGCGCGCCGGCTCACCGCCGCGGGGCACGAGGTGCTGGTGCACGACGTGTTGTCGCTTCTCCCGGGGGGCACCGGCACGGCGCTGCGTGCGTCCTACCGCTTGTCCGTACGCCGCGTTCCCGGTGTCTACGCGACCGTCCACGCCGTCTTTCTCGCGCCGAGGGCGGGAACGCACGCTCCGCCGGGCCGGCGGCGGCGTCCAGGCGTGTCCGTTCCGGCCGCACTGGCCGAAGGCCGGCTCCGCGCGCTGGTGGACCGGTGGCGGCCGGACGCTGTCGTCTGCACCTTTCACCTCGCCGGTCAGCTGACCGGCCGGATGCGCGAGCGCGGCACCCTCGCCGTCCCCAGCGCGGTCTTCGTCACGGACTTCGCAGTGCACCGCGGCTGGCTCCACCCGGCCAACGACCTGTACCTGTGCGTGACCGAGAGCGCCGCGCAGGCGGTCCGCTCGGCGACCGGGTGCCGGGTCGCCGTCCCGGGCCCCGTCGTGCCACCCGCGTTCCTCCGGCCGGCCGGCCCGGGGACGTGGCACTGGGCGGGCGAGCGCCCCGCTGTGCTGATCTGCTCCGGCGCGTGGGGCGTCGGGTCCGGACTGACGCGGACCGCGGCGGCGTTGGCCGGCCACGGCTGCCGTCCGGTGCTGCTGTGCGGACGCGACGAACGCCTGCGGCGGCAGGCCGCCCGTGTGCCGGGCGTGGTCGCCCTGGGCTGGGTGGAGGATCTGCCGCAACTGATGGCCTCCGCACGGCTGCTGATCGACAACGCGGCAGGCCAGACCGCGGTTCAGGCCCTCGCCGCGGGGCTTCCCGTCATCGGCTACCGGGCTCTGGCGGGGCACGGGGCCGCGGGCGTGCGGGCGATGGCGGCGGATGGTCTGACGACGTGCGCCCGCAGCCTCGACGAACTGCTGTCGGCGGTCGACACGCTGCTGCCTCCCGGTCCGGTCCGGGACGGCAGGATCGCTCGCGGCATGTCTGTTCTCCAGGACGACGCGGCACGCTTCGTCGCCGACCTTGCTGCCGGTGCGCCCCCGGCCGCCTGACGTCCTGGCATCGGCACCGGGCGGCCCGGACGCCCGGCCGGGCCCTCTCAGCCGAAACGCTCGGCCAGGCGGCGGAACACGGCGGGCGCCACGCCGTGGATGCGGGCCGGCAGGCGCAGCCACCCGGGGATGAAGAGCTCAGAGCGGTTGCGCCGCACGACCGCGCGCCAGATCGCTTCCGCCACCTGCTCCGCCGGTACGGGCTTCAGGTTGGTGTCGCGGCAGGGCGTTCCGCGCCGCACGAAGAACGGCGTGTCGACGACGCCCGGGAGGACGAGGCAGATCTCGACGCCGCTCCCCCGCAGTTCGTACCGGAGGCTGTCGGCGAACACGCCCAGCGCCGCCTTGGCCGCCGAGTACACCGCTTCGTCCTCGACTCCCACCGCTCCCGCGATGGAGCCCATCAGTACGACACGGCCCCTTCTCCGCTCGATCATCTGCGGGAGGAGCAGACGCACCAGGCGCACCACGGACGCCAGGTCGACGGCGAGCACCTCGTCGATCGCCGACAGCGGTATCGAGACGAAGCGCCCCGCCCAGCCGATGCCCGCGGCCGCCACCAGGACATCCACTCCCCCGGCCGCCTCCACCGCCGCACGTGCGAGTTGGTCGGCGCTGGCAGGGTCGGTCAGATCGGCGTCGAGGATCGTTCCGCCCGTGCGTGCCGCCACCTGGCTCAGGCGCTCCTCGTCGCGCCCGTGCAACAGCAACTGCCAGCCCGCGTCTGCCGCGAACCGGGCTGCCACGGCCGCGCCGATCCCCGAGGACGCCCCGGTGACCAGCACCACCGGCCTTTCGGCGCGAGTCGGGCGGGCGGACATCACAGGCTCGTCAGGAGCTGGGGCGCGATGTTTTTGATCATGGTGTTGGTCCAGCGCATCTGACGGAGGGTCCGCGGATGGCACGCGGAGGCGAGCGCGAGGAGCCCGGTGTCCTTCGAGGCCTGCGCCACCTGCGCGAGCATCTCCCAGTGGAGCGAGTTCGCGGACGCGTCCAGATGCAGGTCACGCAGGTCGCGCAGGAGCAGCAGCCCCGGCTCGGCCCGGTCCGGGACGGCCTGCGGCACCGTCTTGTCCCGCAGCATGGTCAGCAGTTCCGGCGCGAGCGGCACCGACGAGCTGTCCAGGTCACGGCCGAGGTCGATGTCATGGTCACGAGCCGCCCTGGTCAGCCTCTCTGTGTGCTCGCGGGACCATGCGGCCAGATCCTTGGCCACATGGTGGACCTCGTGCTCGACGGGGTGGCGGTCGGCCACGGTGAGCAGTTCCTCGGCGAGCTGCCGCTCACCGAGGTGGAGCAGGCGCAGGGTGAGAACAATTCCGTTCACGCCGTACCGCCTTGCGGACCGGGCAGGACGTCCCGCGGGCCGGGGGCGTGATCCGTGGTCTGGGTGACGAGGGCATCCGGGCCGCCCTCCGTCGCCCGGACGCCGTCGTTGCCGCGGCCGGGACCGGATGCGGTGGTCGTGGGCGCCGGGGAGGGCCGGCCGTCGCCCTTCGCCACGAGGGTGAGCGCCGCAGCGGCGGTCTTGAACAGCGGCTGCTTGGAGGCAGGGTCCCAGTCGGTGATCGTCGCCTCGTTCGCCGCGCGGCCCGATGTCCCGATGTCGGGGCCGAGACCTGCGGGTGTGTCCCAGTAGCCGTAGTGGAACGGTACGAACAGCACTCCCCGCCTCAGATCGGTGATGCGCAGCCGCCCGCGCAGGGCGCCGCGCGGCGAGGTGACCTCGACGAGGTCTCCTTCGTCCAGGTCCCCTGCCGCGGCGTCGACGGCTGAGATCTCCACCCATACATCGGGCGCGGCCGCGTTCAGCTGCGGTGCGCGGCCGGTTTTCGTACGGGTGTGGAAGTGGTACAGGGTGCGTCCCGTCGTCAACTGGAACGGGTACTCCCGACTCGGCGCCTCGTGCGCCGGTAGGAACTCGGCGGCCTTGAGCATCGCCTTGCCCTCGGGGTTGAGCGAGCGGTACTCGACTGCGTCCACCGACGCGCCTGTCGCCAAGTCCTTGCCGTAGCTCTCGCACACATCGGGACGGGCCCAGGTGATGCCCTTCGTGTAGAGGCGGGGCGTCCCGTCCGGTGCCTGGTCGCCGCAGGGCCATTGGATGCCGCTGCCGCCGCGCAGCCGGCCGTACGTCAGCCCGGTGTAGTCGCAGGGACGGCCGGCGCTACAGCGCTTCCACGCCTCGAACGCGGACTCCGGGTCGCGCCAGGAGACCAGGGGACCGCCGTCCTTGTCGCGGAAGTCCATGCGGGCGGCGTAGTCGAGGAAGATGTCCAGGTCCGGCCTGGCCTCCCCCGGGGGCTCGACTGCCTTGTCACAGAGGTGCACCGTGCGGTCCGCGTTGGTGAAGGTGCCCGTCTTCTCGCCCCAGGTCGCCGCGGGCAGGACCACATCGGCCAGTTGCGCGGTCTCGGTGAGGAACAGGTCCTGGACGACGACGAACAGCCGTTCGCCGGAGAGGATCGAGCGGATGCGGGACAGCTCGGGCAGGGAGACGGCCGGGTTGGTGCCGCTGATCCAGAGCATGCGGATCGAGCCCTGCTCGGCGTATCGGAACATCTGCATGGCATGGGTGGACGGTGCGTAGTGGGGAATCGTCGCGGGTTCGACGTTCCACACCTGCGCGAGGTCGGCCACGTGCTCGTCGTTCTGCCAGTTCCGGAAGCCGGGCAGATCACCGTTGGCGCCGCACTCCCGGGTGTTCTGGGCGGTGGGCTGCCCGTTCATCTGCAGCACACCGGCACCCGGCCGTCCGAGCATGCCCCGGATCAGGTGCAGGTTGTTGATCTGAACAGCGGCGGCCGTGGCCTGATGGGACTGGTAGACGCCCTGGAGCACGGTGGAGAGCAACCGGTCGGCGCTGCCGAGGACTTCCGCCGCCTCGACGATCAGCTGTGCCGGTACGTCGCAGATGTCGCCCGCCCACTCGGCGGTGCAGCTCTCGACGCGCGCTGCCAGCTCCTCGAAGCCGACGGCGTGGGCCGCGATGTAGGCGTGGTCCATCCGATCGTGACGGATCGTCTCGTGCAGCAGCGCGTTGAGCAGCGCCACATTCGTGCCGCTGCGCGGGGCGAGATGAACCGTTGCCCTGCGGGCCACCTGGGTGGGCCTCGGGTCGACGCAGACCAGACGCGGTGGTTCGGCGCCTTCCAGGCGGTCGAGGATACGCATCCACTGCACCGGCTGTGTCTCCGCGAGGTTGTGGCCGAACAGCGCGATCACATCGGCCTGGTCGATGTCGTCGTAGCTGCCGGGCTGTCCGTCGCAGCCGAAGGATTCCTTCAGCGCCTCGGCCGCGGTGGCCGTGCACAGACGGGTGTTGCCGTCCAGGTGGTTCGTGCCGATGCCGGCCCTGGCCAGGACCGCGAGCGTGTAGTACTCCTCCAGGAAGAGCTGGCCCGAGGTGTAGAAGCCGATGGAGCCGGGACCGCGTTCGTCCAGCAGCTCGCGGGAGCGGGAGACGATCCGGTCCATCGCGGTCGGCCAGTCGGTCTCCACGAGTCGCCCGTCCCGTCGGACCAGGGGCCGGGTCAGCCGGTCGGGTGAGGCGTTGGCCTGCCAGCCGAACAGGTCCTTGGGGCCCAGCCTGCCACGGTTGACCCGGTCGACCGCCCGGCCGCGGACGCCCACCATGCGGCCGTTCCTGACCGCGATGTCCATGGCGTCGCCGTCGGAGTGCAGGATCGACGCCGCCTGCACCCACCGTTCGACCTCGCCCGGCGCCACCCCGTCGGCCAGGTATGTGTCCACCCTCACCGGCCAGTCGCCGTGCCGTGCATACGGTGTACGACCGCCCCAGGGCTGCGCGATCCGGTCCACCGAGGCGTCCACGTCCACCTCCCGCGTCATGCGGCCGGCACCGGGCGTACCGACCGCTCAGGAGTACCCGCCGTCCCGGACTCGTAACGTGCACGAGATGGGCCGGTTGCCCCCTGTAGGGGTTGTGCGTCACTGAAATGGCGGATGTCGGGAACAGCCCTCTCCATCACCTACCTATAGATTGCTCCGGTATATGTCCTTGGGAGCGTCTTCTGCCGGTGCAGCCGCGCCGTGAATCGAGCAGAAGGCACCCGAACGTACGGGAGTTCGTGTGACATCTGAGCCAGGTCCTCGCCTCGATGTGCAGCCGGAGGACGCATACGAGGACGAGCTGCCCGTACACCGGAGGCAGCCCGGCAATGTGGTGATCAAGTGGCTGACGACCACCGACCACAAGACGATCGGCACGCTGTACATGTCGACGGCCTTCGGCTTCTTCCTCATCGGCGGGCTGATGGCGCTGGTGATGCGCGCCGAACTGGCCCGGCCGGGTCTGCAGATCGTGTCGAACGAGCAGTTCAACCAGGCGTTCACGATGCACGGCACGGTCATGCTGCTGATGTTCGCGACGCCGCTGTTCGCCGGTTTCGCGAACTGGATCATGCCGCTGCAGATCGGCGCGCCGGACGTGGCCTTCCCGCGTCTGAACATGTTCGCGTACTGGCTGTACCTCTTCGGCTC
>NZ_JBEXRZ010000101.1:0-24527 GCF_040613325.1 Streptomyces sp. NPDC006283
GCCGCCGGACTGAGCTGCGTCCGAACCGGCACCGCCACCTCGGGGCATCTCCCGCGCCCCGTTCGGGGCGCGCGGCAACTGGCCCGCCGGAATGCTCAACTGGGTGGTCAGCATCGGCTACACCATCGTCAACACTGTCGTCGGCACGCTCGCCCTCGAGGCCTTCTTCGCCGACCTCGGATGGCTGTCGGGCGACACCGGGCGGGCCCTCGCGTTGCTCGTCACCCTCGCTCTGACCTTCGCCGTCGCGCTGTGGGGCCATGCCACCGTCCAGTTCGCCGAACGCTGGATCGCCTACGTCCTCGCCGTCGGGTTCGCCGCACTCCTGGCGTTCCTGCTGCCGGGCGCCGAGACAGGAGGCACGGCCGCCGCACCCGGCGCGTCCGGTTGGAGCCTGGCGTTCGTCGTGATGCTGGCCGGGCCCTTCAGCTACGTCCCGATGCCCGCCGACTACACGCGCTATCTCCCGAGGACCACCTCGATGCGCTCGCTCACCTGGTGCGGCGCCCTGGGCGGCTTCCTCTCGTCGGTCGCCCTGGGAGTGGCGGGCGTGGCCGCGGCGACGCAGACCGACATGACCGACGCCGTGGCGGGGACGGAACAACTGCTGCCGGGCTGGTTCCAGCCGCTCTTCCTCGCCCTCGTCCTCGGCGGCTCGGTCACCAACTCGATCATCACGCTGTACTCGTCGAGCCTGAACCTCCAGGTGCTCGGCATCCCCTGGAACCGTTCCAAGGCCATCGTGATCAGCTCGGCCGTCACCGCGGTGGGCTCGCTCTGGGCGCTGTTCCTGACCGACTTCACCACCTCGCTTCTGTCGTTCCTGTCCCTGCTGATCATCGTGTTCGCACCCTGGGGCGGAGTCTTCCTCACCGACATGCTGATGCGCCGCTGCCGCTACGACGCACCGGCCCTCCACGCCGGACGGGGCGGCGGCTACTGGTACCGCTCGGGCTACCACCCCGCCGGCATGGCCGCCCTGCTCGCCGGCATGGCCTTCGCCGCGCTCACCTGCGACTCCGAGCTGTGGACCGGTCCTTGGGTGGCCCCGCTGGGCGGGGCCGACCTGACCCTGCTCGGCTCACTCGTCTCAGGGCTCGTCTACTTCGCGCTCGCCCGGCGCACCGTCACACCCCACACCCGCCCCTCCTGAACACCCGAACACTTCCGTGCGGCGCCACGCCGCACCGCGCGGGGAGCCGCGCAGCACCGAAGCAACAGCACCAGCACCACCACAGGAGTTCCTCACATGCCCCTCGCCGCGCACCCTGCGGACCTCGTCCTGCGCAACGCCCGCATCCACACTGTCGACCCCGCGAACCCCGAGGCGCAGGCCATGGCGGTGGTCGACGGCCGCATCACCCGGCTCGGCACGGACGACGAGGCGGCCTCGTGGACGGGGCCGCACACCCAGGTGATCGATGCCGCCGGGAAACTGGTCCTCCCCGGATTCATCGACGCCCACAACCACGTCCGGCTCGGCTCCGACGACGCCTGCGTGCAGCTGGCGGGCGCCCGTACGCTCGACGAGGTCCACGCCCGCATCCGTGCCTGGCGCATGGCCCACCCCGACGCCGAATGGATCGAGGCCGAAGCCTTCGACTACTCGGCGATCCCGGGCGGACGCATGCCGACCGCTGCCGACCTCGACCCCGTCACGGACGGCGTGCCCGCCTTCGTCCTGAGCTACGACGTGCACACCGCCTGGGTGAACACCGCCGCCATGCACCGCCTCGGCATCGATCGCGAGCACACCCGGCTGCCCTTCGGTGAGGCCGCCACCGACCCCGCCACCGGCGAACCCACCGGATTCATCCGGGACTTCGCCGTCAAAGGGCTCTCCCGTGACGGTCACCGAGCCCTGCAGCGGCTGGGTGTGCCGTGGGCCTCGCCCGACCGGCAGTACGGCCGGCTCGCCACCTCCCTCGACGACGCGATCCGCTTCGGCATCACGACGGTGGTCGAACCGCAGAACTCCCTCGACGACCTCGCGCTGTTCGCGCGCGCCCGCGCCGAGGGCCGGCTCAGGTCCCGGGTCGTCGCGGCCCTCTTCCACCCGCGCGGCACCACCGACGCCGACCTCGACGACTTCGCCGACGCCGCCCGTCGCCACGCCGACGACCGGCTGCGCGTCGGACCGCTCAAGCTCTACATCGACGACGTCGTCGAGCCCCGTACGGCGGCACTCCTCGAACCGTACGCGGGCTGTCGCCACCACCGCGGGGACACCTTCTATCCGCCGGAGGAGTTCGCGGGCCTCCTCGCCAAGCTGGACGCCCGCGGCTTCCAGTGCTTCGTCCACGCCACCGGCGACCGCGGCATCCGCACGGTTCTCGACGCCGTCGAGCACGCCCGTGCGGTCAACGGGCCGCGCGACGCACGCCACCAGATCGTCCATGTCGAGTGCCTCGACCCCGATGACACCCCGCGTTTCGCCGCGCTGGGAGTGGTCGCCTGCATGCAGCCGCGCCACAGCGCGCCGGAGGTCGCGGGCCCCGGCAAGGACTGGGCCGAGAACGTCGGCACCGAGCGCTGGCACAAGGCATGGCCCCTGCGCAGCCTGCACCGGGCAGGAGCCGTGCTCGCGTTCTCCAGCGACTGGAACGTCGCCGAGATGGATCCGATGATCGGCATCTACACCGCCGTCACCCGGCGTCCACTGGACGGCGGCGAGCCCTGGATGCCGCAGGAGACAATCACCGTCGAGGCCGCGGTCCACGGCTACACGATGGGTTCCGCGTACGCGAACTTCCTCGAACACGACCGCGGTTCGCTGACAGTCGGCAAGGCCGCCGATTTTGTGGTCCTCTCCCGGGACATCCTGCGCTCGGCACCGGAGGACATTCCCGGCACCGTCGCGGAGACCGTCGTGGTCGGAGGCCGCGTCGAACACGGGGAGTGTTGAGGCAGGGGGGTGGGCGATGCCGGCGCGGCCGCGCTTGTCGGTGGTGTTGCTGCCGAACATGGGCGCGTGCACAGCCCGGGCCCACCTTCCGACACCCGATGCCAGGGCGGCCGCACGGCGCCGGCTCGACGGCGGGTGCCGGCCCGGGAGTTCCCGGGCCGACAGCCGCCGAACCTCCACTATTGAGTGCGCGCTACTTCTCCAGCACCGTGGTACGGGTCAGCGGCAGGCGCAGGGTCTCACGGAAGGAAAGCAGCACCACGAGCGCGGACACGGCCGCCAGGCCCATCAGATAGAAGCCGGGAGCGAGCGGAGTCCCCGCGAGGGAGACCAGCCCCGTCGCCACGAACGGCGCCGTGCCTCCGAACAGGACGTAGGCGGCGGTGTAACCGATCGCCGAGCCGCTGGCCCGCAGCTGACCGGGGAACATCTCCACCATCGCAGGAACGTTGGACGTGCCGATCACCGAAACCAGCACCGCGAGGACGATCGTGCCCGCGATCGCGCCGGCCAGCGAGGTGCCGATCAGCCAGAACGCCGGCAGTGTCGCCACGGCGAACCCTCCGCATGCCACGAGCAGCATCGGCTTGCGTCCGAACCGGTCGCTCGCCGCGGCCATCAAGGGACAGGCCGCGCTGTACGCGAGCATCGCCACCACGCTGGTGAGCATCGCCTCCGACTTGGTGTAGCCGACCTCCTCGGACATGTAGGCGATCATGTAGCTGCTCATCAGGTAGTAGCCGACGGCGTTGGTGATGCTGTAGCCGAACAGCGTCAGCACCTGTCGACGGCAGACCCGCCACGCCTCGCGCAGTGGCGCGTCCTGGACCGCCTCGCGCTGCTCCATCGCACGGAATACGGGAGTGTCGTCGATCCGGCTGCGCAGATACAGCCCGATGAGCCCGAGCGGTCCGGCGAGCAGGAACGGTATCCGCCAACCCCAGCTGTTCAGCGCGGCCTCGTCGAGCGACGAGGTGATGACGAGTCCCGTCAGGGCGCCCGCGACAGAGGCCAGTCCGACGGTGAGAGGTACCACGCTGGCGTACCGGGCGCGCCGCCCTTCGGGGGCGTACTCCATGATGAACGCCGACGCGCCGGTGTACTCGCCGCCGGTGGAGAAGCCCTGGACGGCCCGCAACAGGAACAGCAGGACGGGCGCGGCGATGCCCAGTGCGGCGTAACTCGGCAGCAGACCGATGAGCAGGGTGGAGCCGCTCATGCACAGCACGCTCAGGGCCAGCATCCGGTTGCGCCCGATGCGGTCGCCGTAGCGGCCGAAGAACGCGGCGCCCAGCGGTCGGGCGACGAACCCGCCGGCGAAGACGGCCCAGGTGGCGAGGAGCGCCGCGGTCTTGTCGTACTGCGGGAAGAAGAGTCCCGCGATCGTGGCGGACATGATCGCGTACGCACCGGAGTCGAACCACTCGACGAAGTTGCCGATCGCGGTGGCGGTCGCGACCCTGCGCCGCACCGTCGGGTCGACGGCTCCGCCGGGACCGGTCGCCGAGGCTGTTCCGGACAGCTCGGTGGTGCTCTCGCTCGTCATGTCCGTCCGTCCTTACGGGGTGTGGCGGGGCCGGTGGGGGCAAGGTCCCGCGCGCGCAGCGCCGCCCGCTGGATCTTGCCGGTGGCCGAGCGCGGCAGGTCGTCGACGAACTCGATCAGCCGCGGGTAGGCGAACTTCGAGTACGCGGCGCGGGCGAAGCGCGAGATGTCGCGCGCCAGCTCCTCACCCGCCTCGTGACCGGGTGCGAGTTCGATCCACGCCTTGACGGCCTGCCCGCGGACCGGGTCGGGGACGCCGACCACTCCGGCGTCGGCGACGGCAGGGTGCCCGCGCAGCACGGCCTCCACTTCGTACGGTCCGACGCGGTAGCCGGACGTCTTGATGACGTCGTCGGTGCGGCCCAGGAACCAGAAGTATCCTTCCTCGTCCCGCACGGCCTGGTCCTTGGTGCGGTACCAGGTGCCGCCGAAGGATTCGGCCGACGCCTCGGGGCGGTTCCAGTAGCCCAGCGGGAACTGGGGGTTGGATCCCGCCCGCAGACAGATCTCCCCCGGCTGCCCGTCGGGCACCTCCGCGCCGTCCGCGTCCAGCAGCACAACGTCCCAGCCCGGCAGCGGCCGTCCCATGGAGCCGGGCTTCACCGGGACGCCGGGGAAGTTGCCGAGCAGCGGATACGACTCGGTGGAGCCGTAGTAGTCGAGCGGGGTGATGCCGAACTGGGCGTGGAACCACTCGATGAGATCCGGGGTGAGCGGCTCGTTCGAACAGCACACCACCCGCAGCGACTGCGGGTGCCGACTGCCCGCCTCCGGGACATCCTGCATCATCTTACGCAGGAAGGTCGGGTTGACCAGGGCCGTTGTGACCTTGTTACGGGCCATGCCGGCGAGCAGCCCAGCCGGGTCGAAACCGCCCGCCGGCCGGTACACGTAGTGCACGGCTCCGGCACGCAGCGGGCCCATCAGCTTGGCCATCGACCAGGCCCAGTCGCCGGCGCCGTAGAACACGTCACCGGGCTGCAGGTCGTGGCAGTAGCGGAACTCGTTGTGCCCGAGCAGGGTGCGGTGGGCGTGGACGATGCCCTTGGCGGCGCCGGTGGTGCCGGAGGTGTAGAAGATCAGCGCCGGGTCGTCGGGGGCGGTGTCGGCGGTGCTGTACTGCGGCGGCAGAGCACCGATCGCGGGGTCGTCGACGTTCACCACGGTGCCGCCGAAGCCGCCGGTGCGGTCCAGCGCCGAGGTCTCGGTCACGAGGACGGTCGTGCCGGAATCGGCCAGCCGGTATCGGATGGGTTCGTCGGCCCACAGCAGGGACATGGTGACCAGGACGGCGCCGGTGCGCAGGACGCCGAGGTAGGTGGCCGGGGTGTCGGGACGCTGCGGGAGCAGCACCGCGACCCGGTCGCCCTTGCGCACGCCGAGGGCGTGGAGATGAGCGGCCACTTGGCGGGAACGGTCCTGGATCTGCTGCCAGCGGACCTCCTCCCGGTGGCCGGTGTGGTCCTCGAAGACAAGCGCGAGCCGCTCGCCGGCGTGCCGGTCGGCGACGTCGGCCGCCATGTTGTACCGGTCGGGGACGTCCCACCGGTGGTCCTCGACGAGACGGCGGTAGGCGCTCTCGCCGTCGGCGGCGGCCGCGCCGGTGCGCGGCGTGACGCTGGTGGTCATGGGAGTTCCTCTCGTACGGTCGGGGGCCGGGCGCGGGCCTGGCAGCCCGATGGCGGGGCGCGGGGCCGGGGCCCCGGGGGTCAGCGGCGGCGGCCGGACAGGAAGCGGGTCATCTCGCGCTGCGGCTCTCCCGTGGCGTACGCGGCGGTGTGGACCTTCTTCGCTGCTTCGATCGCCTCGTCCAGGCCGGCGTCGTCGAGTTCGCGGAGCCGTCCTTTGGTGAGCGCGACCGCGCCCGGGGGGAGTTCGGCGAGGCGGGCGGCCTCCGCGAGGGCCTCCGTCTTGACCTGGTCCTCGTCGACGAGGCGGCTGAGCAGCCCGAGCCGGTGGGCCTCGGCCCCGTTGACGAGGCGTCCGGTGAGTGCGAACTCGGCCGTCTTCGCCCTGCCGAGGATGGCGCCCATGGCCCAGATCCCGGTGATGCTCGGGATGCCGGAGAGCACCTCGGGCTGGCCCATGCGCACCGCGGCGTGCCCGATCCGGAGATCGGCGAGGAGCGCGAACTGGAAGCCTGAGCCCGCGGCGACACCGTTGATCGCGGCAACGACGGGCTTGTCGATGCCGCGTACGGCGCGAAAGAGCCGGCCGAAGTCGTCGATCCACGCCTCGGCGGCAGCATGGTCGGCCGGATCGATGGCGGCGGTCTCGGCCAGGTCCTGGCCGGCGCAGAAGGCAGGGCCCGCGCCGGTGAGGACGATCGCGCGGCACGCCGCGTCGTCGCCGAGCGTCCCGAGCACCTCGACCAGCAGGCTCCGCATGCCGCCGGTCCAGGCGTTGAGCTTGTCGGGGCGGTTGAGGGTGACTTCGGCGACGTAGGCGTCGGCGGCTACTGCGGGCACGGGATGGCGGGTGACGGTGACGGTGCTGTCCTCGGTCATGACGGCGGCCTTTCTCGGAAAGGGGCAGGGGGTACCGGCGGCTCGGCAGCCACACGGATCCGGGGTGACGGGGAGACGTCCATCGGCGGGCTTCCCGTGAGCAGTCATGCAAACAGGGAGGGATGTGATCCGGCCAACACCAATCGGGACTCGCGGTGATATCGGAGCGATATGGTCCGGCTCATGGAACTCCGCCACCTGCGCTATTTCGCCGTCCTCGCCGAGGAGCTGCACTTCGGCAGGGCGGCCGAACGCCTGCACATGGCCCAGCCGCCGCTCTCACAGCGCATCCGCGACCTGGAGCGCGAACTCGGAGTGCGGCTGTTCGACCGCACCCGACACCGGGTGCAGCTCACCGAAGCGGGTGCGCTGTTGCTGGAGCATGTGCGGCCGGTGCTTGCGGGGGTGGACACCGCACGCGAGGCGATGCGCAGGATCCGGCCGGGCGAGGCGGGCGTGCTGCGGGTCGGCATGCCCCCGGACACGGGGCCCCGGGTGCTGCACACCCTGACGGCGGGCTTCGCCCGCCGAGTCCCTGACGTGCTGATCGACCTGCACGAACTCACCACGGACGAACAACTGACCAGGCTCCGGGAAGGTGAGCTGGACGCCGGTGTGGTGCGCCATCCCTCGGACACCGTGGGGCTGGAGTCGGGCACCACGGCGCGGCGTGAACTGGGCGTCATTGTGCGGTCGGACCACGCGGCGGCGGCCGGCGGCGGTCCGCTCAGGCTGCGGGACCTCGACGGTGCGCCGCTGGTGATCTTCCCCAGGGCGATGGCGCCCCGGCTGTACGACCACATGCTGACGGTCTGCCGTGACGAGGGTTTCCTGCCCGGCTCGATCAGGCACGCCCGCAACCCCGACTTCGTGCACGGGCTGGTGCTCGCGGGCCGGGGCATCCATCTGAACGAGGCTCCGGCGACGCCGCTCGCGGACGGACTGGTGTGGCGGCCGCTGGAGGGGGTGGCCCTGGCTTGGGTGACGTCGGTGGTGTGGGTGCCGAGCCGGCACAACGAGGTGATCGCCGCGTTCACCGAGCCGGTGTCGGAGGGGCTCGCCGAGGCGGGCCACCGGATCGGCGGCGCGGTCCACGGCGCCTGACGCCGGCGACCGCGGCCCGGGCGGGTCGCGGACCCGGACCAGGCGCACAGCCGCGGGGCGACGTACGGCCCCTGCCGTCTCCCGGTTTCACGGCACCGGGCACCCGCCGGTCGGAAAGCCGGCGGTTGGTCGTAGCGTCGTGGCGCAGCAGCCTCTTGCGAAATCCAGGTCCTCGACGTCGGCGCGCTGGTTCCGGAGCGTCAACCCTGCTCGAAGAGCAGCCGGATCGCCACGTCGCGGTAGTGGCGAACGTGGTGCAGCGCGCACTCCGCCGCCGCGTCGGCGTCGGCCGCGGCGATCGCCTCGTAGAGCACCCGGTGCTCGTCCCACAGCGGGCCGGGGGCAACAGCCACGGGTACGTCAGCCCGCGCGCCCCGGAGCAGGACTGGCGCGACCAGTTCGACCGGGTGCACCGCGAGCTGGACTACGCGGTCGTACCGGTCACGCTGCACCCCGATGTGAGCGGGCGCCCCCAGGTGCTGCTGATGCTGGAGCGGTTCATCGCGTACGTGTCGGGCCACGAGGGCGTCAGCTTCTGCACCCTGGAGGACGCGGCCGACGACTTCCGCCGCCGCTTCCCCTTCCACGGCGCTGAACGCCCCGTCGATATGCGCTGAGTCCGACCGGAGCGGGCCCGCCGGCCGGCAGCACCAGGGGCACCACCGGGTGCACTTGTGACCCGGCACGGAAATGGCCCGTTCCCGTTTTCGCAGCTGAACAGCCTGGCCGGGGAGCAGCTCACGGCGCGCTCCCCGGTTGCTCACGACGGCTGCCGCTCACCGCGGTAACGCTCGGCGAGCCGCGCCAGCGCGACGGCTCCGAGCAGCAGCCCGAAGTCACGCAGGGCGACGTCGTAGTGGCCCGGGACGGTCAGCAGGTTGACGATGATGCCCGCCAGCCAGCCAGCCACCAGCCAGCCCCCGAAGCGCGGAGCCAGCGCTACTGCGATGCCGGCCACGATCTCGATCACACCCACCGCGTACATGGCCGCCTGGGCGCTGCCGGGAACGATGTCGTCGATCCACGGCGCGAGGTAGGTGGGCCAGTCCACGAGCAGGTTGGCGAACTTGTCCAGCCCGAACAGGATCGGCGCCAGCGTGAAGCCGGTACGCAGGATCACGAATGCCTGGTAGCCGGGGTCGGCGAGCAGCGCCCGCCGCGTGGTGGCGGAGGTGCTGCCTGTGGTTACGGAGGACATGGCCCTCTCCTTCTATCGACAAGGTTCATTAACAATAGAAACCCCGCTCCGCTCTTTAGTCAATGGCCGTGGGTTTTACACTGGTGTTCGTGGACGCCCCGAAGGAAGTACGCGACGCCGACGTCTCCGCCATCGCCGCTCTCGACGAGCCGACCCGCAGGAGGCTGTACGACCACGTGGTGCGCCAGCCGAGCGCTGTCAGCCGTGACGAGGCTGCCGCGGCTCTCGGGTTGGCCCGCCAGACCGTCGCGTTCCACCTGGACCGGCTGGCCGACGAAGCACTGCTCGACGTGGTCTACGAGCGCCGCAGCGGACGGTCGGGACCGGGAGCGGGCAGGCCGGCCAAGCTCTACCGCCGCTCGGCGAAACAAGTCGCCGTCAACCTGCCGGACCGCCGCTACGAGCTGGCCGGACGACTCCTCGCCCAAGCCGTGGAGGAATCCGACGCCACCGGCGAGCCGGTGCGCACGGTGCTGCACCGCAAGGCCGAGGAACTCGGCACTCAACTGGGCGAGCAGAACAAGACAGACGTCTTCGATCTGCTCGAGCGGTACGGCTTCGAGCCACGTCGCGAGGACGATGCCATCGTGCTCGCCAACTGCCCCTTCCACGCGCTGGCCCGCGAGCACACCCAAACGGTGTGCGGCATGAACCTCCACCTGCTTCGCGGTGTCCTCGAGGGAGTCGGCGAGGACCAGTTCGAGGCACTCTTGGCGCCCGCGCCCGGCCGGTGCTGTGTACGCCTGGAGCCGGCCGCCTGATCACTCATCGCCGAGTTCGACCGGCGACACCACGCTCGCCGGGCACACGCGAGATTGCACCGCGCTCTCGTTTCCATGCGGTCCGCCAGCCCGACAGCAGACTGCCCCCTCCAGAGAACAGGACGATCGCGGTGTCGACGCGAGTTGCGCGAGGACGGCACGGGTCAATCGAAAGACTCCCCCGGCGCCGCCGCAAGCCCAGTCGGTGAGCAGCTTGTTCGGGCCGATCCCGACTTTCAGCAGTGGACGGGCCCGGCTCGCTGCCAGGAGCCCTCGGCAAGTGCATCGGGCCAATCGACGGTCGCGCCGAGTCCGTCGGTGATCGAGTCGCCGAACGTCACTATGGCGCAGGCCGGAGGCGTGCACCAGCAGCGCCAGCCGACCGAGTGAGCCGTCAATGCCTACTGCTCTTGGCCGACTCCGTCCTCACAGGGTGGTGATAGTTGACCACCGCAGCATTCACCGCGGCCAGGGCCTCCTCGCGAACGCACCACTCCTGGGTCCAGTCCAGGATGCCGCAGGAGACCCCGCACCCTCTGCCCTCAGGACCAGGCCCAGGACTCCTGGGCCCTGGCTCGGAGCGGTACCTTGCCTCCCTGGTCGAGAACCAGCTGATCGGAATCGTCGGCAACTGCCTCGTCCTCCCAGTTGCGCCAGGCTTCATCCTACGGGAGCCCTCTCCACGAACAGTAGGGGCGCATCGGTCTGAGCAACTTCATCTGACGCAGACCTTTGCAGAGTGGCCTTGCAGCCCTGGCCCATGAGTTCGCGTGCGGTGAGACATGGGCGACGTGCTCCTCCGACATCGGGTAGCAGCGGCAGAAGCGGGTCAGGCTGCAGGGGTTTCGAGGCGTTCGACGAAGTGGCCGCGTTCGAAGCGCGCTCCGGCGCGGACGAGAGCGACGAGGGGGTGGAGGCGAGTTCGCCGCGCTGCGCTACTGCGCATCATGCTGACTCCTTCGTGACTTGACATCTCGAAGACGAGCCGACCAGCTCCTTCCGCGCGGTGACCCGCTGGTCAGCGCAATCTGGGCTGCCTCCAACCTCGCAGTCTGTGGCGCTACTTCATCCCGCATACCCTCACGCGCAAACGGACAGCCGCCTCCCGCCCATCCAGCATGCCCAGCACCGACGCCACCGCGCATGCCTCGACCACGAAGCGGATACAAGACGACGCATGTCTCTCACCCCGGGCGAACCAGCCCTGGCCAGCAGGAATCAAGCGATCAAGTTCGGGTTGAGATACGACTTCTCAGCGTCGCGATGCCGGCAACCCACGGACTCCATCCAGCTTCGCACCCGTGAGGCGGGCGTCGGTCGTGTCCGCGCCAGTCAGGTCTGCACCAGTCAGGTCTGCATTCGTCAGGTCCGCGTTGGTCAGGTCCGCGCCCCTCAACTGCCCGGCGTTCAGACGCGCATCGGACAGGTCCGCGTTCGCAAGGCCCGCGCCGGACAGCAACGCGCCGGACAGGGATGCGGCGCGGAGGACGGCGCCGTTTAGGACCGCACTGGTCAGAGATGCACCGTTCAGATGCGCGTTGGTCAGATTTGCGTTGGTCAGGTTTGCGGAGGTCAGGTCTGCGGAGGTCAGACGGGCATCGGAGAGGTCCGCGTTGATCAGGCCCGCGCCGGACAGGGATGCGCCGGTGAGATCTGCGGCGCGGAGGATGGCGCCGCTCAGGGTAGCGCTGGTCAGGTCCGCGCGGTTCAATTCCGCGCCGGCCAGATTCGCTTCTCGAAAACTTACGTCAGCAAATTTGCTACGGCCTTGCCCTGACCTCAGGCCTCTCAGGTCGGTGCGACTCAAATCGAGTGCAAATAATTCGCCGACACCGAACGGCCGTTTGGCCAAGACGTGCATCACCGCTGCGATGTCGGTTGGCAGGGAGACTTCCGGCGACGTTCGTTGTTGCTTTTTGGTGCCGGCTCCTGGAAGGGGGGCATGCCGACGTACATACGCGGTCAGGACAGAGACCACAGTGGCGCGGTCGCGGGGGGAGTCCTGCATGATGCGCTCCAGGCCGTAGATTCCCCCAAGGCGCACATCCAAGGAATCTGAACCCAGGTTGGTGATCGCTGCGTTGAACCGGTTGGTGATCTGTCCCTGCTCGCTGATCCGAAGTTCCTTGTTCGCCTGCCCCACCTGCATCCCGGTGAACAGCAGCGCGGCCAGCGCAGCGAGTCCCGGCAAGCTGACCGCAACCAATCCGAACCACTCCATCTTGTTGCGGGCACTGGGACCACTCGCCCGGAATCGTCGTCGGTTCCGTTGCCGCCGACGTTGCCGGCCGGCGCGCCTATGTGCGATCCGTCGCAGC
The DNA here is from genome assembly GCF_040613325.1 of Streptomyces sp. NPDC006283. Taxonomy (NCBI): domain Bacteria; kingdom Bacillati; phylum Actinomycetota; class Actinomycetes; order Kitasatosporales; family Streptomycetaceae; genus Streptomyces; species Streptomyces sp. NPDC006283. The sequence goes on from NZ_JBEXRZ010000101.1 coordinate 12,339, forward strand.
CGTCCGATACCCAGGTTCCTCGTCACCTTCCCTATAGCACGCCACGAAGCCGAAGCAGATATGACGCCACACCGCCAGGGCACACGAACGGGTGTGCACATGGCGAAACGTCTGGCATTCACCGCAAAGTGCCGCGTTGGAACCATCGGCCCGACCGCCAGGGCTTGCGATGCTCTCATGATCTGCCCGCAACTTCGGCCAGCTCTTCATTCATCGAACACCTCGGCCACGCACGGGAGCCTCGTGCGTGGCCCGCACCAACCCCGTCACCCGACCAGTGGCTCCCCTGAGAGCATGTGGGCCGCCCGAGTTGCGGGATGCGGTGGGAGGGCCAGAGTGGTGGTAACGCCTGTGCACCGTTGAGCTGGATCTCCGGTCACCTGGGGCGCCTCAAGGGCCAGGCCCGCACGGGCAATGCGCACGTCGCGAGTGCACCTGGAGCCGACATGGCCAAACCGTCCCGGCTGCAAATCTCCCGCATTGTTGGCGCGTCCTGCTTGGCTGCCACCTGCACACTGCCGGGCGTGACCATTGCTGTGGCAGTGCCTGCCGCCGTCACTCAAGCGGCGACCACAGCACATGGCCCGGACTCACCACCACCGCCACCACCGCCACCACCGCCACCACCGCCACCACCTCCAAACACGCCACCGCCACCACCGCCTCCAAACACGCCACCGCCGCCGCCACCGCCTCGGGACACGCCGCCAACCTCGGAGGTGCCCCAGCCGACCAAACCCCGGGGGTTGCCGAAGGAAGTGGAGGATCGGATAGCGCAGGCACCGAAGGACGTGAAGGAGGGGCTGACGAGGATGCTGGACCTTATAGAGGACCCGAATACCACTCCGGAGAATCGGATCGCGTATACGAGGATTGTAGAGACGATCACCAAAACGCTGAAAACGCTCGAGGGTTCGAATACACCTCCGGAGGATCGGGCCGCATACACGAGGATCGCGAAGGCGATAACGGAGGCGGCGAGAAAAACCCCTACGGGGGAAATACACAACCTGGTAAAGGCTAGCGATGCACTGGGGGCTCTCGGGGATCCGCAGACGATGCCGCAGGATCCGAGCGATCGAAAGTGGATCCAGAAGATCGTGGAGGAGATTTGCAACGCGATTACAACAGCCGGAGACCCGAGGGCGTCGCAGGAAGAGCGGGACGAGGCACAGAGGAAGCTGCAACAGCTGACCGAATCGCTCGAGCATTCCCAATATCTCGAATTCATGAAAGAAATCAAGCGATACAAGCCACCGACGGCATGTACCGAGACAATAGAGGACCGAACGCGTCAGGCTGGTTGGCCGGATGGATCTCTCTGGGGTCTTTCTGATCCGTCGTGCTCTGCGGCGGTCGCTGAGGGTGCCCGTCAAGAAGGTTCACAGTGGCATGCACTAATGGCGTGCGTGCTACAGAACCCATTCTCTACGTGTGTTGGTTACGTGCCCAAAGACTGAGGCTTTGCCAATCTCGCTCGGGCGCGCAGGCGGGCCATCACAAGGAGTGCGAGGCCAACATCTCATCCACCGCAGTCAGGGGTCACCTCCCCGCCGTGGCCGGAACCGTACTCAGTGAGCAGCAGGGCGATGTCGTCGGCTCGGTACGAGGAGCCCCGGGCGTTGTGCAGAAGCCGGTTGGCGAGTTCGTCCAGTGAGTCCGCAGGGGCGTGGGCCAGAGACGCTCGCAGACGGCCGATCCCCACGTCGATGTCGGCGTCGCGTTCTTCGACCAGTCCGTCGGTGTAGAGGGCGAGGACGGATCTCGGCGGGAGGTCGATCCTGGTTGCTGGATAGGCGCTTGCCCGATCCACACCGAGGAGTGGGCCGACGTCCAGTTCCAGGGCTTCGGTCGTCCCGTCGGGACGGCGGAGCAGGGGTGGGGGGTGACCGGCGGTGACGGCGTAGGCATGGTGGCCGTGGGGTTCGAGGTGGATGTAGCAGCAGCTGGCCAGCAGCCCGGGGCCGAGGTCGATGAGGGTTCGGTTGACGCCCGCCATCACATCGTCGGGCGTATGGCCTACTGCCGCGAAGGCCCGTACGGCGCTGCGCAACTGGGCCATGGTGGCCGCGGCAGCGATGCTGTGCCCCTCCACGTCTCCGATGACGAGGCAGACCCCACGACCGGTGGGGATGACGTCGTACCAGTCGCCACCGATGTCCATTCCACTGGTACCGGGAAGATAGCGCGCGACGGTGCGGATGCCAGGGGCTACTGGCAGCCTATGCGGCAGGAGCGCCTGCTGCAGGCCGCGCGCGAGGGCGAACTCCGAGTCGTAGAGCCGCGCTCGTTCCAGGGCCTGGGCGATCAGCCCGGCGAGTGCGGTGAGGACTCCGCGGTCCTTCTCCGTGAACCGGTGGACCTCGTCGAAGCCGAGGACACAGGTGCCGACAGGGCGGCTGGAGGCGATCAGCGGCAGATACGCCCAGGAGCTCACCTCGCCCGCGGGGATGCCCGGGTAGCCCTGGACGAGGTCCTGCTGCGACTCGATGAAGAGCGGAGCTCCGGAGGTCAGGGCCTCCGTACCGGGCAGGTTCGCATGCAGAGGTATGCCCTCCAACCAGTCGAGGAAGTCTGCGTGGTGGCCGGTGTGAAAGAGCAGGCGCATGGTTCCGTCGCGCACCACGTAGATCGCCAGCTGCTGGCCTCCGAAGGCCGGTAGGAGCTGGTCGGAGACGACTTCGCAGACTTCGCGGGCGGTGACCGCCTCGGTCAGCGCGCTGCCCAGCTGCAGCACGTGGTACATGACGCCCAGGCGCGCCGGTGCGGCAGCGGTTGCCGTCTCGGACGAGGAGGGGGAAGGCGTCGGGGTCGAGGATGGGTGGCCGCAGAGCACCACCCGGCCGGTCACTCCGTCCGCTTCCGGATGGAGGGAGAAGGCGAGCCACCGGTCGGGCGGTCGGCAGGCCAGGAAGGAGACCGGCGTCTGCGAGATCATCGCGCACCGGTGCCGGTACTCGACATCTGGATCGGACAGCCATGGCAGCACGTCCGCGAGGAACTGTCCCAGCAACTCGTCGCCGCGCACGCCCAGCAACTGCAGCGCGCTGCGGTTGGCGTAGGTGACCCGCCCGTCGGGGGCGAGGGAGAACAGCCCGTCCCGCAGCCGTTCGACCGCGGCGACGGCCGCGCTGCCTGCCTGCGCGTCCACGACCGTGCCGACCAGGTGGGTGGGTGCCCCCGCGTCGTCGGACTCTGGTGCGCGGCCCCACAACTCGACCGTGCGATACGTTTCGCCGCCGTCCCCGCGATCCCGTATACGCAGGCGACGCGCGTTGATCCGGCCCTCGGCGGCTGCCGCGCGGGCGGTCGTCCGAAGGGCGGCGCGGTCGCCGGGGTGCAGGCAGGAAGCAAGCGTTTCGGCTCGTCCGTCGAAGGCTCGGGGGTCGAGACCGAAAATCGCGCAGAGCTCGTCATCGACGGTGACGGCGCCGGTGACAAGGTCCCAGTCGAACAGGCCGGCCCGCAGAGCGGGTGCCGAGGGGGCTGGTGTCTCGACGGGAATCGTCTGGGGGTCACACTCGACGGGATCGCCGGTACGGGCGCGGAGGGCGGCGAGGGAGTCCCCGAGCCGGTCGGCGACGCTCCGCACGTGGCGGCGTTGCGCCTTGGACAGTCCTTCGCTGCCGGGTGACGCCGCCCAGACGATAGCCAGCGCCCCGAAGGTCTCCCCGCGTGCTGCCACCGGCACGGAGCAGGAGCCGAAGGCGTACGGCAGAGCCACCGCGAGCTGGGGATACCGGCGCATCGTCTCCTCCGCGTCGGCCAGGTAGATCGTGCGCCCCGAGCTGTACGCCACGGCGACCGGGATGGGGCTGCTCACCGGAATGAGGCGCCAGCCACCGAGCAGGGAGGGCGGCACCCCACGCGTCGCTGCGAGCACGATCGACCGGCGGTCGAAGGAGCGGAGAAAGACACTCCCTGCATAGGCGCCGGTTCCTTCGACAGCTTCGACGACGGCCGCAGCAAGCAGATCCTCACGCTCCGCCGTCTCGCCGACGATCATTTCGCGCATGGTTCCAGTGTGCGCAGGTCGGCCCACCGGGCCAAAGGTGCAGCCCGGGGGGCGCACCGATCGGGTGCGCAGAGAAGTGCCGACCCCTGTGAACCAACCGGTGAGATGGGCCTGACCTGCGGAAGCATGAGTACAGCTGGGTACAGCCTGTGAGGCGCGCCGGAGGGGGCAAGGGAGGGATTCGCAGGGGCTCACAGCGGGGCCGGGTGGGCGGTCGCGGAAACGATCGACAATTGATCGTCTTTTCCGTACATCCCTCGCCCCACCTGGCACGTCTGTACCAGTGCTAGCACCACCGCACGCCCACCTCCCACGTCCCCACCGGCACGCGCTCCCGCGCGCGCCGCGGATGTGGCCGTGCCGTGAACACTCCCGAGGGGGGACCTTGACGTCCTTGGAATCCGGCCGCCCGGCGGCCACCCCGCACAGATCCTTCGGCGGCCGCTCCCGCGTCGCCGCCTGCACTGCCCTCGCGCTCGCCGCGGGCATGCTGCTCGCCGCCCCCGCGGCGCACGCCGATGACGCCCCTGCGCCGCTCCCCACCATGGAGCGGCCCGCCCCCGGCGCCGGCGAGGAGCAGCCCAGCTCCACGCTGGAGCGCCCCAGGGTGAACCGCGGCGCGTTCAGCGCCCAGGACGAGGGCGCGCCCCTCGCCGCCCCGCGCAGCGACGTGAACGGCGACGGCTGGTCCGACATGATCTCCCAGGGCCTCGACGGGCGGGTCTGGGTGAACACGTTCGACGGGTCCGACCCGTATGTGTACGGGCTGACCGACTACTACGGCTCGTCCGAGCAGGTCTACAAGGACGTGTTCTCGGTGGCCGGACTGCGGTCCGACGGCCCCGTCCACTTCACCCTGTCGGCCACCGGCCGGCTCACCGCCTTCGCGAACGACCCGAACTACCCGAGCTCCTTCTGGTCGGGCACGGGCTGGCAGCAGTTCAACAAGGTGTTCTCGCCCGGCGACCTGACCGGTGACGGCGTCGGCGACGTCCTCGCCCGGAACTACGCCGGCGAGCTGTTCCTCTACCGCGCCACTCCGAACGCGTCCGAGCCGCTGGCCGTCAAGGTCAAGGTCGGCTCCGGCTGGGGCCAGTTCGACCAGCTCGTCGGCGTGAACGACGTCAACAACGACGCCGTCGCGGACCTCTTCACCCGCAACCCCGCCGGTGAGCTGTTCTTCTACAGCGGCACCGGCGAGGCCTCCCGGCCGTTCAAGGGCCGGGTCAAGGTCGGCGACGGCTGGCAGCATTCAACACCCTGTTCAGCCTCGACGACTTCACCGAGGACGGCAACGCCGAACTGATGGCCCGCGCCGCAGGCGGAGACCTGTACACCTACGTCTCCACGGGCACCGGGGCCTTCCTGCCCCGCACCAAGTTCGGTTCCGACTGGAATTTCCGCAACCAGTTCGCGAACGCCGGCAACATCCCCTCCTGGGGCAAGGAGGAGCTGTTCGGCGTCGACGGCGGCGGCACGATGTGGTGGTACTACGACCGGAACGACGGATCGTTCGCCGCCCGTCAGAAGATCAGCGACACCGGCGGCTGGAAGGGCGCGAGGATCACCGTGGCATCCTCGCTCGACGACGACAGCTACGCCGACCTGCTCCAGATCTACGACGGCGCCCTCTACAACTACGGTGTCGAGGGAGGCCCGGCCTACATCGGCAGCGGCTGGAACCAGTTCAACACCGTCCTCGGAGCCGGCGACCTCTCCGGCGACGGCAAGGGCGACCTGCTGACCCGCAACTCCGCGGGCGAGCTGTTCCTCTACCGCGGCAACGGCCAGGGCACCGGCTTCGCGGCCAGGCAGAAGGTCGGCTCGGGCTGGGGCCAGTTCAACGTCCTCACCGGCGCCGGTGACATCAGCGGCGACGGCCGGGCGGACCTGATCGCGCGGGCCAAGGACGGCAAGCTGTACCTGTACGAGGGCACCGGCTCGGCCTCGGCGCCGTTCAAGGCGAAGAAGCTCATCGGCTCCGGCTGGGGCCAGTACAACAAGTTCGCCGCTCTGGCGGACATGACCGGCGACGGCCGCGCCGACCTGGTCGCACGGGCCGTTGACGGCACGCTCTACCGCTACGACGCCGACGGCAAGGGCAACTTCAAGCCCAAGGCCAAGATCGGCACCGGCTGGGGAACCTACTCCAGTCTGTTCTGACGAGGTCCTCCGGGGGCGTCGGCCACGGCGCCCCCGGGCTCTCCGGTCCTGTCCCGGCCCGCGGGGCGGCTGATGTGGACGTCGGGGTTGTCACGGATGGCCCTGTTGACGGCTTGTTCGCCCTGCCGCGCCTCGGGCTGCATGGCCCGTTGCGCGGGTCGTTGCGCGGCACGGAGCACACGGACAGACCCCGCCGCGGCGAGGTCTCAGCGGGGAGCCATGCGGATGGCTCCGTCCAGCCGGATGGTCTCTCCGTTGAGCATGGGATTGTTCACGATGTGCTCTGCCAGTGCGGCGTACTCGTCCGGGTTGCCCAGTCGCGCGGGGTGCGGGACCTGTGCGCCGAGTGCATGCCGTGCCTTGTCGGGCAGACCGGAAAGCATGGGGTCCCGAAGAGACCGGGTGCGATGCTCACCACGCGTATCAGGTGTTCTGCAAGGTCCCGGGCGAGAGGCAGAGTCAGCGCCCCGCCGGACAGCACGAGCGCGAACGAACCGCCAAGTGGGCGGCGGGCAGCCGTGGTTGCCGGACCTTCAGCCCGGTGGGTTCAAGCGGCGCGAGGCCGAACAACGAAGTCGAACACGCCCGGACAGGTACGAACAAACAGATCGTTCCTCGCCAAAGGGACTCAAGGCGGCGCGCCGACGACACCGGGGATCGGCTGGAATCACCCCTCCCCGGACCGAATCATGTGAAGCGCTCGTGAACTCTCCTTCATAACGGACCGCCGGCACCGCCCTGACCACGCAGATCAGCGCCGACGTCATTCACATTCGATATCTGCGCCGATGACTGAATCGGTCTCTTGACCATCACTCGAGCGACGAACGAGACTCGCAGTGGCACTCATGCATCAGGAGCCACAAGCACTTGTGCTTGCAAATGGCCCTGCGAGACCGATATCGCACGGGGTGTGTGGCGGGGGAAAACAGTGATGATCTCGCATGCGTACGACGCGTGCGCGCAATTCCTGCACCTCCTCTCCGCCTCTCTTGGTGCGCGGAAGGGAATGGAGGGGGAATGCCGACGCACATGGGCTATCCCGGCGTATACATCGAGGAACTTCCCAGCAGCGTCCGTACCATCGCCTCGGTCACCACATCGGTGACCGCGTTCGTGGGACACACCCGTCGGGGGCCGCTCAACCAACCGGTCCGGATCACCAGCTTCGCCGACTTCGAGCGCCGCTTCGGCGGGCTCACCGCGCAGAGCGCGGTCGGCTACGCGGTGCACCAGTTCTTCGGCAACGGCGGCACGGTGGCGGTCATCGTCCGTGTGGCCAGGGCCGGCACCGGCGAGGAGGCGTGCGTCACCCTGCAGTCCACCGAGGGGCACAGCGAGTGCCCGGTGCTCGAGGTGCACGCCAAGGAGCCCGGTGTCTGGGGCTCGGGGCTGCGGGTGGCCGTCGACCACGACACCCGCACCCCCGACAAGACGTTCAACCTGCACATCCTGGATGGGCGCGGCGGCGCCCGCGAGTCGTTCACCGGTCTGTCGATGCACTCCGGTCACGGCCGCTTCGCGGAGACCGTGGTCGGCTCCGGCTCCTCGCTGGTGCGCGTCAAGGTCCTCGACGAGGGCCGGCCCGACCCGTCGGGCACCGTCTCCAAGCCGTTCGCCGCCGAGCTGCCCGACCTAAACGTCGAGCTCAAGGTCAAGATCGGCGACGTGGAGCGGGAGTTCACCCTCTTCGAGCCGGACCGCGACGGCGAACCGCCGACGGACGTCACGGAGCTGGCCCTCCTGCTGGAGCGCAAGCTGCGGGCGCTGCCGGACGCCCCGGGCAAGCACGCGTTCGCGGGCGTGGAGGTCACCGCGTTCGGCCGTCGTCTGCAGGTCGTCGCCGGCTCCCTGGACCCGAAGGACGTGGTGCGCTTCGTCGGGGAGTGCGCGAACGACCTGGGCCTCGAATCCTCGGTGAACCCGCCGGTCTTCCCGCTCGAGGGCGGCAAGGACGGCGACGCGCCCGGGCCTGGTGACCTCATCGGGAGCGAGGCGCGCAAGACCGGCATCCAGGCCCTGCGCGACGTCGACGACGTCAACCTGCTGGCGCTGCCCGAGCTCGCCGCCTACGAGTCCTCGCAGGACATGGTCACGGTGCTCTCCGCGGCCGAGCAGTTGTGCCGGGAGCGGCGTATCTTCCTGCTGGTCGACTCGCCGTCGACCTGGGGCAGCGTGGACGCGGCGCGCGCGGGGATCGGCGCCTTCGACCCGGTGCGCAGCGATCACGCCGCGCTGTACTTCCCGCATCTGCAGCTCGCCGACCCGCTGACCGGCCGGCTGCGGTCGTTCCCGCCGTCGGGCGCCGTCGCCGGCGTCATCGCCCGCACCGACGGTGAGCGGGGCGTGTGGAAGGCGCCTGCCGGCACGGAGGCGCGCCTCGCCGGCGTCAGGTCCCTTTCGGTGAAACTCACCGACCGGGAGAACGGCCTGCTGGGCCCGCTGGGGATCAACTGCCTGCGCACGTTCCCGGTGGTGGGCCCCCTGGTGTGGGGGACGCGCACCCTGCAGGGCGCGGACGCGCTCGACAGCGAGTGGAAGTACGTACCGGTGCGCCGGCTCGCGCTCAATGTCGAGGAGAGTCTGTACCGGGGTCTGCAGTGGGTCGTCTTCGAACCCAACGACGAACAGCTGTGGCAGCAGATCCGGCTGAAGGCGTCGGCATATCTCAACGACCTCTTCCGGCAGGGCGCGTTCAAGGGAGGCACGCCCCGCGAGGCGTACTTCGTGAAATGCGACAAGGACACCACCACGGACGCCGACATCGAGCGCGGAGTGGTGAATGTCGTGATCGGTATCGCGCCGGTCCGGCCCGCCGAGTTCGTGATCGTGAAGATCCAGCAGATGGCCGGCCAGTTCGATCTCTCGTAACCACAGGAAAAGGAACGCGAAGGAAACCGATGGCTGAGTTCCAGGTAAACGCCCATCGCTTTGACCCCTACAAGAATTTCAAGTTCCTTGTCCTGTGGGACGGTCGAACGGTCGCGGGCATCAGCAAGATCAGTCCGCTCAAGCGCACCACGGAAGTGGTCAAGCACCGCCACGGCGGCGACCCCAGCTCCCCGCGCAAGTCGCCCGGCCGCTCCGAGTTCGAGGGTGTCACCCTCGAGCGCGGGGTGACGCACGACCCCGAGTTCGACCGCTGGGCCAACAAGGTCTGGCAGGTCGGCGCGGGGCTCGGCTCCGAGGTCTCGCTGCGCGACTTCCGCAAGGACATCATCATCCAGGTCCTCAACGAGGCGGGGCAGGTCGCCGTCTCGCACAAGCTGTACCGGGCCTGGGTCAGCGAGTACCAGGTGCTCGGTGAGCTCGACGCCAACGCCAACGCGGTCGCCATTCAGAGCGTCAAGCTCGAGTGCGAGGGCTGGGAGCGGGACTACGAGGTGCCGGAACCGGTGGAGCCGTCCTTCACCCACCCGGCCTGACCGCCGCACGGGCACGGAGGAACGGGGTATGGCTCGCGCCGTGGGGCCGGCCGGTCCGGTGGGTCCGGTGGAGCTGCTGGCCACCTGGGAGGCCGGACTCGCAGGCCACGCCGGGGACCGGCCGCTGCTGCTGCACCGGGCTGCCCGGCCCGGGGCCGGTACCGACGAGCTGCTGTCGGTACCGGTCGGCGAACGGGAGGCAGATCTGTTCGCGCTGCGCCGGGCGCTGTTCGGCGAGCGGATGCAGGTTCGGGTCGAGTGCGGTGCCTGCGGTGAGGCCATGGAGTTCGACCTCGACGCCGGTGCTCTCGCCTCGAGGGCCGTGCCGTCCGAGGCGCCGCTGCGGGTGGAGGTGGACGACTGGGCGGTCGAGTTCCGGCTGCCCACCGTCGCCGACCTTGCGGCGGCAGGCAGGACCGACGGGCCGGTCGAGGCACGCCGGCTGCTGGTGACCCGGTGCACGGTCCGCGCGCTGCGCGACGGAAAGCCGGTGCTTCCTGGGCAGTTGGCCGATCTGCTGCCGGAGCGGGTGGAGCGGCGCATCGCGGAAAGGGCTGCGGAGGCCGACCCGACCGCGGACGTGACGCTGAACGTGTCGTGCCCCGAGTGCGGTGACGCGACACGGGCCGAGCTGGACATCGCCTCCTACCTGTGGACCGAACTGGACACCTGGGCCCGGGATCTGATGCTCGACGTCCATCTGCTCGCGACGGCCTACGGCTGGAGCGAGCCGGAGATCCTGGCGCTCAGCCCGCTGCGGCGTCGTTACTACCTGGAGTTGTGCGCAGATGCCTGACTACTTCGACCGGCTGCTCGCCCGGTACACCCCGGTGGGCGCGCGGGACGGCGTGAGCACCCGGGTACGACCGCGCCTGCCCGGCCCGTTCGAACGGGTCGAGGCCCTGCGGTACGGGCCGCCGGATCCGGGCGAGCCCGCCGCCCTGATCCCGGCCGCCCCGGTGGCCGCGCCGGCGGCCGCGGAGACCGTCCGGCACGAGCGCGAGGTACGCACCGACCGCCACACGATGGTGCGCACGGCACACGTCCGGGAGGCGGACACGCCGCAGGCGGCTGCGGCGGCTCAGGAGCGGCCGCCGCGGCCGGTGGCCGCCGTGCCGCCCACGGTTCGGCCCGCGGCGGCAACGGCAGTGCCGCGTGCGGCGCGCCGCGGACGGGCGGCCGACACCACCACCGACACACCGTCGCGGCCGGCCGCCGCTGCTCCGGCGCCGCCTGCCGCGCCGTCCCCCGCCGTTGCTGCGCCGGCCGTGCCGCGCGGGTCCGACTCATCCGCCGCACGAAGCGCCGCGCTCGGCTCCGTGGGACGCCGGGCCCCGAAGCCGGCGGAGCGGGTCGTGCATGTGCAGATCGGGCGCCTGGAGGTCACCGCGGCGGCTCCGCCGGGAGCGGACCGCAGGCCCGCGGGACCGAGCCGGCCGGGCCGGGCGGCGCCCGTACTGACCCTGGACGACTATCTGTCACGCGGCGGGAAGAGGGACTGACTTCATGAGCAACGCACTCGCCCTCGCGACGGTCACCCAGGCGCTCGCCATCCTCATCGAGAGCAGCCTCGGTCCGGAGATGGACATCGCGGTCAAGGTGGAGACACGCAAGCCACCGGCGGAGCCGCCGCTCGAGCCGACGATCAACGTCTTTCTGTACCAGGTGACACCGAACGCCTCCATGCGCCATGTCGATCTGCCGACCCGCGGCCCCGACGGCTCGTTGCGCAAACGCCCGGCAGCGGCGCTCGACCTCCACTACCTGATCAGCGCGTACGGGGAGGAGGCGGAGCTCGTCGGCCAGCGTCTGATCGGGTGCGTCGTGCGGACGCTGCACGAAACGCCTGTGCTTCCGCAGGAGTTGATCGAGCTGGCGGCGGAACGGCCGTATCTGGCGGGCAGCGACCTTGCGGCGTCGGCCCAGAGGGTGCGCTTCTCCCCGACGGTGATGGACGTCGACGAGACGTCGAAGCTGTGGGGGATGCTGCACCAGACCCCGTACTCGCTGTCGGTGGCCTACCAGGCGTCCCTCGTGCTCGTCGAGGGCCGGGAGCGGCCGGTGCCGGCGAAGCCGGTGGCCGAACGCACCGTCAGGGTTCTGCCGTTCGGCGCGCCGGGAGCGCCGGTGCCGCCGGGGACCGGGGGTGATCCGACGGCCGAGGAGGTCGCGGAGCCCTCCGGGACGGGCGAGTCCGAGGAGGCCGCCCCGCCCGTGCCGACGGCGGGGAAGGCCGGGTCCCGGCAGACCGCCGCCCGGGCGCAGCGCGGCGGACGCACGCCGGCGACGAAACGGGCCGGCTCACCGGCCCGTGCCCGCAGGGCGAGCGCGTCCGAAACGGAAGCGCCGAAGGCGCAAGAGCCGAAGGCGCAAGAGCCGCAGCAGCAGGACGGAAAGAACTGAGCCGGTGCGGACGACGGGGGCGGGTGAGGACATGGGCGGCACGCACGAGGGAGCAGGCGACGCCATTCAGGCGTCGGCCAACGGCCGTGCGCTGGCGGCTGCGGTCCAGGCTACGGGACCGTCTGCAGGTGAACGGCAGTTCGGCGGCCTATGTCTGCCGCGGATTCGTGTGCGATTCACCGA
>NZ_JBEXRZ010000102.1:0-24194 GCF_040613325.1 Streptomyces sp. NPDC006283
GCTCCGGGGCGGGCCCCTCGCCCGACCGGCTCTTCCTCGGCAGCGAAGGCACCCTGGGCGTCATCACCGAGGCGTGGATGCGCCTGCAGGAACCTCATGCCCCCCGCAGCTGTAGGGGCCGGCGCCGCCGTCTCGCCGTCAGCCCGCCGGGACCGGGTCCTGCGGGGCCGGGCGGTTGGTGTTGACGGCGGTCGGCGCGCCCGGCTGCGGTGTGGGCCGCGACGTGAAGGACTGGTCCCCGGTCGGCGTGACCGCCGGCGGCGACGGCGGAAGGTTGCCGTCCGGCGGCGGCGGCCCGCTCGGGCTGGCCGTCGCCCCGGCCGCGGCGCCGTTGGCGATCGCGTCGAAGTCGACCCGGCCGGTCTGCTCGAGCATGGTGATGTGGTCGAGCACCGTCTGGTTGGCGTCGGTCGCGAGCTGACGGATCAGGGTGTTGCGGGTGGTGTGCCTGACCTCCGCCACCAGGGCGAAAACCTTGCCGTGTGCCGTCCTCAGGAGCTGGGCGAACTTGCGCTCGTACTCTTCCCCCTGCGCCGCGGAGAGCTCCCGCAGCCAGCCCTGCTGCTGCTCGGTCGGCTGGTTGGGCAGCTCGACGCCGAGCTGCGCCGCGACGTTGCGCGCCCGCTCGTCCAGGTCGGTGTGGCCGACGACGAGGTGGTCGCCGGCCGCCTTGATGGCTTCCGTGGGCGCGCGTTCTATCGCCTGCTGCCCGGCCGGGAGCTCCCACAGTCCGGCGAGCCGGACCTTGACGAGGAAGTCGCGGTCGGTGGCCGACAGCGGTCCCCACTGGGTCGCCACGCTCGAGGCGTTGAGATTGTCCTGCCCGGTGCCGGAACGGTCGGCGTAGGACCACACGGGGAAGGCGAGTGCGCCTACCGTGACGACCAGAGCCGCGATGATGAGTGCTGTTCCGTTGATGCGCCGCAACAATGTGCCTCCAGAGCCGATGCGTTACACGTCGACCGACCGACCGGCAGACTGGCCGGTCGGTCGACGGCCGACCGCCGGTCGACTTAGCCGGTCAAACTACTCGGCGGTACAGAGGAGTACGCACCCGGGGCCCGGGATGTTCAACGCCCGGCTCGGCCACGCAGCGACGGGTGGTCGGCCACCACCGTGCACGAGCCCGGAGCGATTTCCGTGAACCCCGCGTCGCGTACGACCGGCAGTCCGCTCGCCGTGAGTGCGCGCCAGTCTGCCGGGGCCGCGGTCCGGACGGACAACGCGAAGCCGGTTTCCCGCCACGCCTTGCGGTCCGCCTCCGACAGGTCGAACCAGGCGAGCTGGGCGCCGTGTCCGGCCTGGGCCATGGCCTTGCCCGCGGACATCTCCAGTTCCGGACTGAACCACAGGACGGGACGTACCGGGTCAGGGGCTGCGGGCGGCTCCGGGTCGTCGAGTTCGGTGCCGGACACCTGGAGCTTCGCCAGCTCCTTGGGCCAGCCGTCGAGCGGTACGGGCGGAAACACCCTTACCTCCGCGGCCACTTCGGCCTGCGCCTCGTCCCTCTCCCCGTCCGCCCCTGTGCCCGTCACCGTGATGCCCGGCAGCGTGCAGGCCTTGCGCCACTCCGCGCCGCGCGCCCGCCGCACCACCTTGCGGATACGGGCGTCCTGCCAGTCCCGCATCGCCCGCGCCCACTCGCCCTCGCCGGTGGAGCGCTCGTCGGCGAGGATCTCGAGCACCGCGCGAGCGGCGGTCTCGAGTGCGTCCGTACGGGACGGCGGCGCGGCCTTCTCGATGCGCACCACCAGAGGCAGGACGAACTGCGGTGCGGCATCGCGGGACGATGTCGCGTGCCTGAAGGGGCTGTCGGGACGGATTTCACGGGTGTCTTCGCTGCTCACACCGCAAGTCTGCCAGCCGTCGGACAGTGGGCTGTTGGCGGAACGGCTGCCTCCGGGCCACGATGCCTCCCATGAAGAGTGATCTTTTCTCCACGGAGAACATGGCACAGCAGGCCACGGTGCCCGGAATGATCCTGCAGAACGCCAAGTCGATCAAGTACGCGGTGAACGGCGAGATGCACGCCAGGCAGGGCTCGATGATCGCCTTCCGCGGCAATCTGCAGTTCGAGCGCAAGAGCCAGGGGATCGGCGGCATGCTCAAGCGCGCCGTCACGGGCGAGGGTCTCGCGCTGATGGCGGTGCGTGGCCAGGGCGAGGCGTGGTTCGCGCACGAGGCCGCCAACTGCTTCATCGTCGACATGGAGCAGGGCGACGCGCTGACGATAAACGGGCGCAACGTGCTCTGCTTCGACGCGACACTGTCGTACGAGATCAAGACGGTCAAGGGCGCGGGCATGACCGGCGGCGGGCTGTTCAACAGCGTCTTCACCGGCTACGGCAAGCTCGGTGTGATCTGCGAGGGAAACCCGATCGTCATCCCGGTCTCGCACCAGCAGCCGGTCTTCGTCGACACGGACGCGGTCGTCGGCTGGAGCGCCCAACTCCACACCTCGCTGCACCGATCCCAGTCCGTCGGCTCGATGATCCGCGGCGGCTCGGGCGAAGCGGTGCAGCTCAAGCTGGAGGGCGAGGGCTTCGTGATCGTACGGCCCAGCGAACTCACCCCGCAGAAAGCGTCGCAGAACTGAAACTGACACAAGTGGGCCGTCGCTACGGCCTCGGCGGGCCATGGGTGCTGCGCGGGGTCGACCTCGAACTGCGCCCGGGGACCCTCGTGCGGGTGCACGGCACGAACGGCAGTGGCAAGTCGACGCTGCTGAGGCTGCTCGCCGGCATCGACACCCCGACCGAGGGCACCGTCAGCGGCCGGCCGCGTACCGCGTACGTTCCCGAACGCTTCCCCGCCGCGCTGCCGTTCACCGCGGCCGGCTATCTGACGCGCCTCGGGCGCATCCACGGTCTCGGCCGGCGGGAGGCGGCCGCCGGCGCTGCCGAATGGCTCGAACGCTTCGGTGCCTCGGGCCACGCCGCTACGGTGCTCGGCGAACTGTCCAAGGGCACCAGCCAGAAGGTGGCCGTGGCGCAGGCACTGCTCGCCCGACCGGAACTGCTGGTGCTCGACGAGGCGTGGACAGGCCTCGACGCGGTGGCGCGCGAGCAGCTCGACCTCGCCGTCGCGGAACGGGTCGCGGCAGGCGCCGCCGTCGTCTACGTCGATCACGACCCGCGCCGACTCGCGGGGGCGGTCGACGCGGAGTTCCGTGTGGGGGAGGGCCGGTTGGTCCACCCCTTTGACGCGGTGCCTTCCGGTGCGCGGGAGCGCGGCCCGCGCGTACGGATCGTGGCTGTGGGTCCGCCCGGTGCGCCGGTGCCCGAAGGGCTGCCCGGTGCCCCCGAGCACGTGCCGGCCGGCAACGGCGGCACGGTCCTGACCGTCGCGCCCATGTACTCCGATCTGCTGCTGGCCGCACTGCTCACGGCCCGGCCGCCGTGGCACATCAGTCAGGTCGGCGACGAGGACGCCCCGCGGAGGCGGACGGCGCAGGCAGGGCCGGCCGCCCCCGCGGCGTCCGGCCCGGCGGCACCGGATCCCGGGATTCCTGACGCCGGCAGGCCTGCACCGAAGGCGCCTGACGCGAGGGCCCGTACGACATGAACGCACTCTTCGGTTACCACACCGCGCTGCTCCTGCGCTCCCAGCGCTGGCTGCCGCCCTTCCTCCTCTACGGCGCCGTACTCGCCATCGGCGTCCAGGGCGGCGGGCCGATCCTGGACTCCCTCGGCTACGCGGCCGCCCCGCTGGTGCCGGTCACCGCATGGCTCGTCCGGGTCTGTGTCACCCAGGAGCCGTCGGCCGCGCGCAGCATCACCGCCGCGGCAGCCGGTCCGCGCCGCGCCCACCTGGCTTCGCTGCTGGCAGCCGTCGTCTGCGCCGCCGTGCCGGGCGCGTCGGCGCTGGCCGTCGTCGCGCTGATCAGCGACCCGTCGAGCGCCGACCACCAGGTGGCGGTCGCGCGGCTGCCCGCTGCGGCCGCAGGGCTCGTCGCCGGTGCGGTCTGCGTGCTGGCCGGGGCAGCGGTCGGTGCGCTGTGCAGCCGGCCGCTGCTGCACGCCCGCGGCTGGTCGCTGGCGGCGACCGCTCTGGTGGCCCTGCTGGCGCTGGTGACCAGCGGATCTCCCGCCAGATACGCGGTCACCGCCCTGGTCACCGGCTCGCAGACCGGGACGGTGCGGATGCCTCTGCTGCCCCTATTCGGCGCGGTGCTGATGGCCGCGGCGGCGTTCGCGGTCGCCGCCGTGACGGCCTCCCTGCGGGGCGCGGACGGCGGCAGAGCCGAGAGTTAGAGTCGTATGTATGGACGAGCAGGAGCCGTACGGCGGGGCCCCGGAGCGGGTGGACGCCGAGCAGGCAGAGGCCGCCACGGACGGCCCCTTCGCCGAGTGCGTGCTGTGCCGCCGACCGACGGAGTACCCGGAATCGGTCAAGGGAGCGACGCTGTGCCCGGTCTGCGAGTGGCGGGAGGCCGAGCGGACCGCGTGCTCCGGCTGACCGGCCGGTCGGCCGACCGGCCCGGGGTACCTTCGGGCGAATGACGCGCCGCGCGCGTGCCGTGCGGCGCGCGCGGTGGTACGCGGATGGGCATGCCCCCCAGGTCGTCGGAATCGTCAGAGCGCCCACCGCAAGTCACCGCAGGCGCGGCGCGCGTGCCCGATGCCCTGAGGACCGCCGCCGCGTACGCGTGGCGGGTCATCGTGGTGGCAGTCGCCGTCTACAGCGTTTTCGCCGTCCTCGGGCGCTTCCACGAGATCGCCGTGGCCGTCTTCCTCGGCCTGGTGCTCACCGCCGTGCTGCGGCCGGCGGCCGATCTGGTGGCCCGGGTTCTGCCCCGTCCGCTCGCCGTCGCCGTCGCACTGTTCGGCAGCATCGCGCTTGTTCTCGGAGTGTTCGCCCTGGTCGGCGAGGCGGTCGCGGGGGAGCGCACCACACTCGTGCGGGAGTTCGGTTCCGGCATCGAGAGAATCGAGAACTGGCTGGAGCAGCCCCCGTTCCGTGTCGACCCGGAAGCTCTCACCGACGTCCAGTCCCGTATCGGCCGGCTGCTGTCCGACCACCGGTCCGCCGTGGTCAGTGAGGCGCTGAGCGGCGCGGGACGGCTGGTCGAAGTGCTGACCGTGTTCGCCCTCGCACTGTTCTGCTCGGTCTTCTTCATCCACTCCGGTGACCGGCAGTGGGGGTGGTTCTGCAGCCAGCTGCCGCTCGGCACCAGGGAGCGTGCGACGGTCGCGGGCCGGGCCGCCTGGCGGACGTTCACCGGTTACACGCACGGCATCCTGCTGGTGGCAGCCACCAACGCCGTCCTGGTCGGGATCGCCCTGTACGCCCTCAGCGTGCCGCTCGCGCTGCCACTGGCCCTGCTGGAGTTCTTCGCCGCGTTCATCCCCCTCGTCGGCTCGCCCATCGCTCTCGCGGTGGCCGCGGTGGTGGCGCTCGCGGCCAAGGGGCCGGTGATCGCGGCCGTGGTCGTCGCCCTGATCGTGGTCATCGGGCAGATCGAGGGGCATCTGCTCCACCCGATCGTGATGAGCTGGGCAGTCCGGCTGCACCCCGTGGTGGTCGCGCTGTCGGTCGTCGGCGGAGCCGTTGCGGCGGGCGTGGTGGGGGCGGTCGCCGCCGTGCCGCTGGTGGCCGTGGTCTGGTCGGTCCGTCAGGCACTGAGAAAGTCCCGCCTGTCCGGCTCGCAGAGCCCGTCCGGTCCGGAGAGCCCGTCCGGTCCGGAGAGCCCGTCCGGTCCGAAGAGCCCTGCTGGTCCGGAGAACCCCTCCACCCCGTAGAGCCCGTCCGGCCCGGCAGCGCTTCCGGCGGACGGCGCTGACCGCTTGTCAGGGCGCGGCCGTTTCCCGCTCCTCGCCGACCAGCGACTGGGCCAGCGGCATCCGCGCCAGGGCGACCACACCCGCCGCCACCAGAGCCACGCCGACCGCCTGCGGGACCAGCCACCAGCCGGTGCGGACGTGCTCCTCGTAGAGCAGGAGGCCGAGGGCCATGCTCACCGCCGCGTCGCCGAGGGTGAGTGCGGGCTGGGAGGCGACCAGCGGACCGGCCTGCATCGCGTTCTCCAGCAGGAACAGCGCGCACGCGCCGAATGCCGCGAAGGCGTAGGTCTGCCACGCCGTGAGGAAGGCCGTGATGCCGCCGTCGTCCAGGATGTGCATCGCGGCCTTCATCAGTGCCGCGGTGACCGCGTAGCTGATGGCGGTGGCCGTGCCGAGGAGGGCCGCGCGCGCACGGCCCTCCGGGCGCCGCAGCGCCGCGCCGGTGAGCGCGACGACCACGGCGGCGCAGACGACGAGCGCGATGATCCAGCGGTCCAGCGGTACGTGGGTGCGGTTGCCCGAGGGCGAGGCGGCGGCGAGGGCGATGCCCAGGCCCACGACCACCGCGGACACGGCGACCCAGCCCATGCGCGGCATGTGCCGGTGCAGCACCAGGGACGCGATGACCAGGGCGAGCGGCAGTTCGAGCACAAAGAGCGGCTGGACGATCGTCAGCGGCCCGGTCGCCAGCGCCACCGCTTGGCAGACACCGGCGGCGACGACGGACAGGATGCCGGCCAGCCACACGGGCTGCCGCAGCAGGTCGAGCATCAGCGAGGCCCGCAGGCCGTCGGAGCGCGGTACGCCGAGAGCCGCCTTGCGCTGCAGGACGGTGGCCAACGCGTTGCTCAGTGCGGCCAGCAGGGCGAAGACGACCGGCACCAGGATGTGCACCGTGGTCCGCCTCCCGCGGTCGGCGGTCGCCGCGGTGTGCCGTGGGCACCGCGGACGTGACCGGACATGTCGCGCGGCCCCCGGGCGGGGACCGCTTCTGCCATGGTGCCCACCGGGGGCTGCGCCCGCGATCGGAGCCGGGCTGCGCCGCCCGGGAGGCGCGCCGACAATGGGGGCGGGGGTGCACCACGGCCGGGGCACGGCCAGGTCCTCGTCGAGGGGAGACACGTGCCCATGCACGACGAGTCGGAGCGGGCCCGGGCCGATGCCGCCACCTTGAACGCGGCCGCCGGCCGTACCTGGGCCTTGGTTGCCGTCGCCGTCGCGCTCTTCTGCATCCAGGTCGACTTCTTCGCACTCAACCTGGCCATCCCCGGCATCTCGGAAGAACTCGGGGTGACACCGTCGGCCGCCCAGTGGACCCTCTCCGCCTACATGCTCGCCGTCGGCTGCTTCTTCATCGTGGGTGGCCGGCTGGGCGACGTCTTCGGCCGCAGACGTGTGCTGCTGATCGGCATCACGCTGTTCGCGGCGGGTTCCGTGGGGTGCGCGTTGGCGCCGGGGCTGGTGTGGCTGGTGGCCACGCGGATCGTGCAGGGCGTCGGGGCCGGTTTCGTCTTCCCCGTGTCCGTGGCTGTCATCAGCAACGTCTTCCCGAAAGAGACCCGTGCCCGGGCCCTGGGAGCCGCTTTCGGTGTCGCGAACATCGGGACCGCGCTGGGGCCGTTCGTCGGTGGCGGATTCACTCAGGGGCCGGGGTGGCGCTGGATCTTCTGGCTGTTGGCGCCGCTCAGCGCGCTGTCCCTGGTCATCGCCGTGATCCACGTATCGGACTCGCGGGACGTCTCCGTACCGCGCCGGCTCGATCTGATCGGCTGCTTCACCATCGTGTGCTGCCTGGCCGCGGTCACCCTGGCCGTGGAGCGCGGCAGCGCATGGGGCTGGGACCACGCCCGCACCCTGACGCTGCTGGGGATCGCCGTGGTGACGGGTGGACTGTTCGTGCTGCGCGAGCAGCGGGCCCGCCATCCGCTCATCGACCTCAAACTCTTCCGCAACATCCCGTTCGTCCTGGTCACCGGTATGGGATCGGTCGCCAACATGGGCTACGGCGTCACGGTCTTCGTGGCCACGCTCTATCTGCAGGGTGTGCGTGGGCTCTCGCCCCTGATGGCCGGTGTCGTCTTTCTCGCCCCGGCCTTGGTGGTGGCGCTCACCGGACCGCTGGGAGCCCGCCTCGCGACGTGGATGCGGCCCACGGTGGTGATGGTGCTGGCCGGCGTGATCGCGGGCACGGGGATGACGGCCCTGAGCCTGGTGAACGCATGGTGGCTCTATGTGCCCGTCTTCGCCTGGTGCGGTCTCGGCCTCGGACTCGGCTGGACGTTCTCCAGTGTCGCCACCCAGCAGGTCGTGGCGCCTGCCAGGGCGGGTGAGGCCTCCGGTGTCCTGCTGACCTTCCTCGTCACTCTGGGAGCCATCGCCCTCGCCGGTGCGGCGGCGACGATCACGGCGATGACACCCGAGCGTCCGCCCGAGGCCGTGTACGACGTGATCCTGCGGGTGGGCGGAGTAGTGATCCTGGCGGCGTCCGCGGTGGTCATGGCCGTACGCCAGTGGCTCGTCGCCCACGACAAGGTGGCCGCCTCGGTGTAGGGGCGGCGGCCGGTCAGGATCACGGCCGCGCGGTGTCCGGGGCGCCGCCCGCATGACAGCGGCACCGGTCCGCCGGGACCCGGAGCCCTCTGGGGCCAGGTCAGGGTCGCTCCGTGGGCCGGGGTTCATGTGACAATTCCGGCGCATGGATTGCACTGTGCAATCATGCCCTCGGCTCTGTGGTCCGCATGCTCTGGAGGAACGCCATGACAGTGCCCCCGACGGCCGGTGTGCTCGCCGGTATGCGGGACCTGCTCGCGGCGCCCGACGCTCAGGGCGGCGCCATCTGGCGCCTGACCCCTGTCGCGCGGCAGTTGGACGCCAACCTCATCCGGCTTCTGCCCGGCACCCTCGGCACGAGCCATGTCGAGCCGGACCTGGACGTGCTGCTGTGCGTGCTCGCAGGCAGCGGCGAGCTGGAGATCGGGGGAGCGCGGCAGGAACTGGAGCCGGGCAGCGTGGCCTGGCTGCCGCACGGCATGGCGCGCTCGCTGTCCGCCGGGCCCGACGGCCTGGTCCACGTCACGGCACACCGCCGCCGGCCGGGCCTGACCATCGGCAACGCGGCGGCGGTCCGTGAACCCGCCACCGGCGGCGAGCCCGCCTGCATGCTCGGTCGCGTCTGCCCTGACTGCGACCATCCCGCCGAGGACGCCGCGGCGCGATTCTGCAGTCGATGCGGAAGCCGTCTGCCCTCCTGACTCCTTGCCGACGACGCCTCTTGACGGTCAGTCAGTTCACGATTTCGCAGTCGCGATGAGTACAACTCCCGCCCCATCCGTATCAACGGTCGGACGCGTCCCCCGGTCTGTCGCCGACAACCGGATTCCGTATCCCCGCAGGAGGCGGCGAGTTGAGTCACAGGCGAATACCCAAGCGAAAGGCCGTGCTTGCAGGAGCCGGGGCGGTGGGCATCGCCGCGGCCGCGGTGCTGCTGCCCCACGCCAACGCATCGCAGTCCGGCTCCGGTTCCGAGCCAAAAGCGGCTCCCAGAACGATGAGCGCCGCGGCGGCGCAGGACCTCGTGTCGCAGTTGGGACCCGAGTTGGGTGACGCATACGCGGGTGCGTACTACGACGCACAGAAGCAGCAGGTCGTCGTCAACGTGGTCGGCGACAGCAACGACGTGGTCGTCCAGGTCAACGAGGCCGGCGCCGTGGCGCGGCCCGTCGAGAACAGCATGGGCGAACTGAAGTCCGCGACGAGCACGCTGGCCGACAAGGCCACCATCCCCGGCACGGCGTGGGCCGTCGATCCGCGGACGAACCAGATTCTCGTCACGGCGGACCGCACGGTCGCCGGCGACAGCTGGAACCGACTGGAGTCCACCGTCCGGTCGCTCGGCTCCGGCATGGCCCGAATCCAGAAGTCCGCGGGCGAGTTCAAGCCGTTCCTCGAGGGCGGCGACGCCATCTTCGGCGGCGGGTCACGCTGTTCGCTCGGCTTCAACGTGACCACCGACGGCGGACAGCCCGGCTTCCTCACCGCCGGACACTGCGGGGTGGCGGCCGACCAGTGGTCCGAAGATCCGAACGGTGCCCCGATCGGTACGGTCCAGGCCGCGACGTTCCCCGGCGACGGCGACTTCGCCCTCGTCACGTACGACGACCCGGCGACGCAGGCCTCGAGCAGCGTCGACCTCGGCAACGGCCAGACGCTGGACATCGTGCGCGCGGACGACGCCGCTGTCGGGCAGGAAGTCATCCGGATGGGCAGCACCACCGGACTGGACGACGGCCAGGTCACCGGGTTGGACGCCACCGTGAACTACCCGGAGGGCACGGTCACCGGCCTCATCCAGACGAACGTCTGCGCCGAGCCGGGCGACAGCGGTGGTGCCCTGTTCACCCGTGACGGCAGCGCGATCGGACTGACGTCGGGAGGCAGCGGAGACTGCACGTCGGGCGGCGAGACGTTCTTCCAGCCGGTGACGACGGCGCTGGCCGCGGTCGGTGCGCAGATCGGCGCGGGCGACCAAGGCCAGGGCGGTCAGGATCAGGGCGGTCAGGCAGATCAGGACCAGGGCGGCCAAGCGGGCCAGGATCAGGGCGGCCAGGCAGGTCAGGATCAGGGTGGTCAGGCAGGCCAGGACCAGGGCGGCCAAGCGGGCCAGGACCAGGACGGCCAGGCAGGTCAGGACCAGGGCGGTCAGGCAGGCCAGGATGACGGCGGCGGGCAGGGAGGGTTCGACGACAACTGATCGCTGACCCCCCACCGATCCGGGGGTGGGCGCGGTGCGCCCACCCCCGGATCGTGCTCACAGCGTGTCGCTCAGCGAGTCCGCCGGCCGCCGCCGCGCCGCCCGCGTCGCCGGCAGCGAGGCCGCAGCCACCGCTCCCAGTACCGCACCGACGATCACGACAACCAGCACCGGCCACGGCGGCAGATGCGCGATGCCCGCCCCCATGCCGCTGGTGCCGCCCTGGACGTCCACCAGCCAACTGCCCGAGACCGCCCCGAGAACGGTTCCCACGACGGCCGAGACCAGCGCCGTCAGTCCGGCCCCGGTCACGATGATCGCGCCGATCTGCCGGGGCGTCAGCCCGATCGCCTTCAGGGCGAGCAGGTCCCGGCCCCGGTCGCGTACCCCGGTGCTGATCAGCGTCAGCAACTCGGTCAGCCCGATGAGGGCGAGGACGGCGATGAGAGCCGCGATCACTCCCCGTGCGGGCTCCAGCCGGTCCGCCGGATTCGGTGTCTCCCGGATCTCCAGCGCTCCGCCCGCCGCCCCGGCGAGTGCGGTGCTCACCGCCCGCGGGTCCGAGCCGTCCGCCAGCACCAGCGCATGGAAGTCGGGACGCAGCCCCGGATCGCGTTCCCGCAGGGCGTCGATGGTCGTGGTGATGATCCGGCCGCCGGACTCGGGCTCGATGCTGCGGCCCACGATGTGCAGGATCTGGGGCCGGCCCTCGACCGTCATCCGTACCCAGTCGCCGACTCGTACACCGAGAAGGTCGAGCAGCCCCTGCCCGGCGACGGCCTCGTCCGGGCCGCGGACCGCGCGGCCCTCGACGACCGCCGAGGGGAAGGGGTCGCGGGCGGTGCCGAGCCCGCGCAGGGTGATCGTGCCGGTCTGTCCGGGGACGAGCGCCGCCATCTCGGCACCCGGATGGACCGCGGTGACGTCGGGGGCCTGCGCGAGCGTGCGCCGCAGCTCGCTCTCCGCCGGCCCGCCGGGCTGCTGCGCCCGTACGGTCAGTGCCGCCGGAAGTCCCATCTGCTCGGGCCGGCCGCGGAACTGGTCGAGGGTCGACCAGGCCACGAGGGCGACGGTGATCAGTACCAGCGGGAGCGCCGGCCGCGCCACCGCGACGACCGTCCGGCCCCTGCGCGGGAAGGCGGAACGCCACCCCAGTACCAGGGCCGGAGGCACCCGCATCCCGAGCGCCCGGCGGCCGAGCGCGGTCATCGGCGCGGCCGAGGGCTGTGCGGCCCGGGCCACGGGCACCGGAGGTACGCGGCCGGCCCGCCAGGCGGCGAGCCCGGTGGCTCCGGCGATCAGCAGCAC
The DNA here is from genome assembly GCF_040613325.1 of Streptomyces sp. NPDC006283. Lineage (NCBI taxonomy): Bacteria > Bacillati > Actinomycetota > Actinomycetes > Kitasatosporales > Streptomycetaceae > Streptomyces > Streptomyces sp. NPDC006283. Next base: position 11,842 of record NZ_JBEXRZ010000102.1, read on the forward strand.
CGCACCGCACGGCACGCCGATCATCAGGGCCGCGTAACCGGGCAGGTCCTGCCACAGCGCTGCCGCGTCCCCGATCCGGCCCGGTATCCGCGCACCGAGGGCGGCGATCGCCGCCGTGCCGAGCGCGACTCCGAGCAGGGCGAAGGCCAGATGCTGCACGAGGAAGCCGCGCACCACCTGACCCGGTGTGAACCCGACGGCCTTGAGCACGGCGATGTCCCGCAGCTGACCGCGTACCCGGGCGCTGATCGCCCCGGACGCGGCGAGCGCGGCCGCCAGCAGCGCGCCGAGACCGAAGACGGCGAACAGCTGGCCGAGCAGCCGGTCGTCGCCGCCGGCCTCGGCCCGTGCCTGCTGCCACTTGGTGACCTGGGCGACGCGGTCGGCGCCCAGGACGGTCACGGCCCGCTGGACCATGAAGTCGGTGTCGCCGGGATCGTCCAGCCGCAGCCCGACGCTCTGCCCGGTGCCGCCGGGGGCGATCGTGTCGAAGGTGTCCGACCGCACCCAGCCGATGCCGGGCCCGCCGCCGGGCTGGTAGCGGGGCTCGGCCGCCTCCGCGACGCCGGTGACCCGCAGGGGGTGCGCGGCGCCGTCGGGCCCCTTGACCCGTACGGTGTCGCCGGGCTCCGCCCACAGTGCCCGTGCGACCGAGCTCTCGAGGACGACGGTGTGGGCCGTGTCGCCGCCGTCCGCCGGGGCGAGCCAGCTCCCGGAGGTGACGAGCGGCCGGCCGACGTCCGGCGGCCGTACGTCCGCCGCCCGCAGGGCCACACCCGCCCGCGCGCCCCGCGACTCGACGGTGGTGCCTGCGGTCCGGTACGGGCCGGAGAGCGCGGCGACGCCGTCGAGCCGGGACAGCGCCGCGGGGTCCGCCCCCGCCTTGGTCTGCAGCCAGATGTGCGCGCCCTGGGACTGGTTGAAGATCCGCTGCCAGGGGTTGGCGGCATAGCTGAAGAGCGCGCCGGCCAGCAGCAGGGAGGCGATGATGCCGGCGCTGGCCAGCACGACGAACAGGGCTTCGCCGCGGTGTGCGCGGAAATCGGCGTGTGCCCAGCGCAGGGTGGCCCGCACGGTCAGTCCTTCAGTTCGAGTACGCCGGACACTCCGCCGCCGGGGCCCCGCCGTCCGCCGCCGAGCTCCGCGTCGTCCGCGATGCGCCCGTCGAAGAAGCTGATGACACGGTCGGCGGCGCTGGCCATCCGGGCGTCGTGGGTGACCATCAGGATCGTCTGCCCGCGCTGGTGGAAGCGGGAGAGCAGTCGCAGCACCTCCCGCGTGCCCTTGCTGTCGAGGCTGCCGGCCGGTTCGTCGGCGAGGAGCAGCGCGGGGTGGTTGACGAGGGCCCTGGCGAGGGCGACCCGCTGCTGCTCGCCTCCGGAGAGTTCGCCGGGCATGGACTTCTCGCGGCCTTCGAGGCCCAGCTCCGCGAGGAGTTCGGCACGGGATTCGCGGGCGGCCCTGGGGGAGGCCCCGGCGAGCAGGGCGGGCAGTTCGACGTTGTCGGCGACGGTGAGGTTGGAGACCAGGTTGAAGAACTGGAAGACGACGCCGATGCTGCGCCGCCGCAGCACAGCCCAGCGGGCCTCGCGGTATCCGTCGACGCGCTGCCCGTCGAGCCACAGCTCTCCGCTGTCGGGCCGCTGGAGTCCGCCGATCAGATGCAGCAGCGTGGACTTCCCGGCGCCGGACGGCCCGGTGACCGCGACGAACTCGCCGGGGCGCACGGTCAGGTCCACGCCCCGCACGGCGTGCACCGGCGCGCCCTCGCCGTGGTGGGTCTTGGTCAGTTGCTCGGCCCGCACGATGGGCGCGGCGGCGCGCTCGCCGTCAGACGCTGCGGCGTCGCTCATTCCAGCTCCTCCTGACAGCGTTCCAGCCAGTCCAGGTCGGCCTGCAGATGCAGCATGGCGCCCTCGATCAGCAGCTGGGAGACCCTGTTGTCCCGGTCCTCCGCGGCGGCCAGCTTCGACAGGTCCCGCATGGTGTTGAGGTACTGCCGCCGCTGTTTGTTGATCAGGGCGATGGGGTCGGCGAGTCCCGATTCCGGTGCGAGGGCGAGCTTCATGAAGAACTCGTCCCGTACCCGCGGCTCGTCCGTGGTCTCCTCGAACCAGGCCTGCACCGCCTCACGCCCGGCATCGGTCAGCCGGTACGTGCGCTTGTTGGGCCTGCCCGACTGCTCGACGTCCTCGCCGTCGATCAGACCGCTCTTCTCGAGCCGGCCGAGAGTGACGTAGATCTGGCCGACGTTCGGCTGAGGGTACGCGGCGCCCAGGAGCTTCTCAAGGTCGTGCTTCAGCTCGTAACCGTGCGCGGGGCCACGGGTGAGGAGTGCCATGAGCGGCAGCCGCACGCGCTCCCCCTCTCTCCCGCCGCGGTAGTTTCCTGTTGGCCGGGCATACGGCGTGTGTCGCGCGGCACTCGCCTCGTCTGCCTGGACGTCTAGTATCGCCCATGCCTAACGGGTATATATAGGCCGCACTGGTCGGCAGCGCAGCCGGATCGTGCACTGGGAGGAACCTATGCGGTGGATGCGTGCCGCGGGTAGGGGACTCCTGGTCGTGGCGGTGCTGCTGGCGGGTTATGCCGGTTTCGCCACCCACGGCCCGGGAGCGGATGCGGGGCGTGGCCCCATGACGCTGGTCACGGCGGGCGATCTGACCGACTATCTCTCGCCGCTGCTCGACGACTGGAACAGCGCGCACCCCGACGAGCGGGTCACCCTGGTCGAGCTTCCCGACTCGGCGGACGAGACCCGGGCCCAGATGATCAGCGAACTGCGTTCCGGCAGCGACCGTTTCGACGTGCTGAACATCGACGTCGCCTGGACGTCCGAGTTCGCGGCGGCGGGCTGGATCTCCCCGCTGGAACGTGACCGCTTCCCGCTCGACGCCTTCCTGCGGCCGGTCGTCGACACCGCCACTTTCGACGGACGGCTGTACGCGGTCCCGTACGTCACGAACGCCGGACTGCTCTACTACCGCAAGGACATCCTCGACCGCGAGGGTGAGAAGCCGCCGCGCACCTGGGCCGAGCTGGCCCGGCAGGCGCGCACGCTCGGCCCCCGATACGGCCTGGACGGTTATGCGGGACAGTTCCTGCCGTACGAAGGGCTCACCGTCAACGCCACGGAGGCGGTCCACTCCGCGGGCGGCTCGATCCTCCGGGACGACGGCGACCGGGTCACCGTCGACTCGGAGGCCGCCCGCGCCGGTCTGACGTTCCTCGCCGACGGGGTGCGGGACGGCTGGATCCCCCGCGCGGCGCTCGGCTACAAGGAGGAGGAGTCCCGGCAGGCGTTCCAGGACGGCCGGCTGCTCTTCCTCCGCAACTGGCCCTATGTGTACGCGGACGCCGGAGCCAAGGGCTCGAAGGTGGCGGGCAAGTTCGGCGCGGTGCCGCTGCCGGGTCCCGACGGGCCGGGCACGAGCGTGCTGGGCGGATCGAACCTCGCCGTCAGCAGCCATTCCCGGCATCCCGCCTCCGCCGCCGACCTGATCGCCTACCTCACCAGCGAACGGGTCCAGCGGCAGGTGCTCACCGAGGGCTCGCTGCCGCCGGTGCGGGCCGCGCTGTACGAGGATCCGGAGCTGATCAAGGCCCATCCGTATCTGCCGACGCTGCGCCAGAGCGTGCTGTCGGCGGTGCCGCGCCCCAAGAGCCCGCGGTACGACCAGGTGAGCCTGGCCGTGCAAGCGGTGGTGCAGGACGTGATGGCGCTGCGCCAGACGCCCGCAGAGGCGGTGGCGCGTCTCACGCGCGAGCTCGAGGCCATCGCCCGCAGAGGCTGACCTCCGACGCCGCGTCGAGCATCTCCCATGGAGCCCTTACTTACATGTTAGGTAGGGGCTCTCCTGTTGGCACCCCTTCATTCCTGGGCAAATCACCCCAGCTTTCCGCTGTTTCCGGACGCATCGTTGACACCTTCCAGTCACTGCTACTTAACATGCATGCATAACAGCGCACCCGATCCGGGGCGCCCTCGCATCCAGCAGAAACAGGTCGACGCGAGATGCTCAGCACGCTTCCGGCCGGCACCGGCCACCCCTCCCGCACCGCCACCACCCCTGACCCCTGGTGGCGTGACGCGGTGATCTACCAGGTCTACGTCCGCAGCTTCCTCGACAGCACCGGGGACGGCATCGGCGACCTGGCCGGCGTCCGCGCCGGGCTTCCCTACCTGCGGAAGCTCGGGGTCGACGGCATCTGGCTCAGCCCGTTCTACCCGTCGCCGCAGCATGACCACGGCTACGACGTCGCCGACTACCAGGGCGTCGACCCCGTCTACGGCGACCTCGCCGAATTCGACCGGCTCATGGCCGACGCCCGCCGTCTCGGGCTCAAGCTGCTGCTCGACATCGTCCCCAACCACTGCTCCAGCGAGCACCCGTGGTTCCGTGAGGCACTCGCCGCCGGCCCCGGTGGACCGGCCCGCTCCCGCTTCCACTTCGCGCCCGGCCGCGGCCCGGACGGTGCCGAGCCGCCCAACAACTGGCGCGCCATGTTCGGCGGCCCCGCGTGGAGCCGGGTCACCGAGCCCGACGGGACGCCCGGTGAGTGGTACCTCCACCTCTTCACCCCCGAGCAGCCCGACCTCAACTGGCGTGATCCGGCTGTCGGCGACGAATTCGAGCAGGTCCTGCGCTTCTGGCTGGACCGGGGCGTCGACGGCTTCCGTATCGACGTCGCCGCGGGCCTCTTCAAGCACCCCGAGCTGCCCGACTCCGACGACCCGGCCGCCGACGAACGCTCCCGCGACTCCGTCAACCCGCTCGCCTGGAACCAGCCCGAGGTCCACGACGTGTGGCGCCGCTGGCGCTCGGTGTGCGACGAGTACGCCGCCGAGGACGGGCACGACCGGCTCCTGGTCGGCGAGGTCTCCGTGCCCACCGCCCGCGAACACGCCCTGTACGTCCGCCCGGACGAACTGCACCAGGCCTTCTTCTTCGACCTGCTCAGCGCCCCCTGGGACGCGGACGCCTTCCGGTCGACGATCGACGAGGCGATACGCGACATCGCCGGCACCGGGTCCACCGTCACCTGGGTGCTCAACAACCACGACCAGGTCCGCACGGTCACCCGCTACGCGGGCGAGCCCGGCGTGGAAGCCAGCGGACTCGGCGCCGCCCGCGCCCGCGCCGCGGCCCTGCTCATGCTCGCCCTGCCCGGCGCCGCCTACGTCTACCAGGGCGAGGAGCTCGGCCTCCCCGAGGTGCTCGACCTGCCCGACGAGGTGCTCACCGACCCGATCTTCCACCGCACCGGCAGCCGCAAGCGGATCCGCGACGGCTGCCGGGTCCCACTGCCCTGGTCCGGCCACGCTTCCCCGTTCGGCTTCAGCCAGGGCGAGGCCGGGGCCCGGCCGTGGCTCCCGCAGCCCGAGTGGTTCGCGGACCATGCCACCGACCGGGCCCTGGCCGACACCCGCTCCTTCTGGCACCTGTACCGGGACGGACTGCAACTGCGGCGAAGCCTGCCGCAGTTGGGCGAGGGCACGCTGCGCTGGCTGGACGCGCCCCCGCAGGTCCTCGCCATGTCCCGCGGCGACGGCCTGATCTGCGCGGTCAACTTCGGAACGGAGCCGGTGCCCGCCCCCGTGACCGGAACGCCCCTGCTCGCCAGCGGTCCCTGCCCCGACGGTGTGCTCCCCGGAGCGACCGCCGCCTGGTGGACCGGCGACTCCACCCTCCCGTAGCGCCTCTCGTTTGGTCATGCCGGGCTGCCTGATCCAAACGAAAGACCCTAGCGCCTGCCCGACCCCGACCCGTCGGCCGGACCACACCCGCCCCTCCCGGAAGGACCCTCACCATGCGACGAATCGCCAGAATCACCACCCTGCGCACGACGGCCGCGACCTCGGTCGCGCTCGGCCTCGCCCTCGGTGCCACCGCCTGCGGCGGCACCACCGGACCCGCGAGCGGCGGCGAACTCAGCGGCCAGCCCGTGACCGTGGCCGGCGTGTGGACCGGCAGCGAGCAGAAGAACTTCAAGAAGGTGCTGGACGCCTTCACCGAGAAGACCGGAGCCAAGACCGTCTTCGTCCCCTCCGGCGACAACGTCTCCACCTTCGTCGGCAGCAAGATCGAGGGCGGCAACGCACCGGACGTCGTGATGGTCCCCCAGGTCGGCGTGCTCCAGCAGTTCGCGAAGGAGGGCTGGCTCGAGCCGCTGTCCGACAAGACCGCGAAGACGGCCACGGCGGGCCTCGCCCCGGTGTGGAAGAACTACGGCACCGTCGACAACACGTACTACGGGCTCTACTTCAAGGCCGCCCACAAGTCGACCGTCTGGTACAGCCCCGAGGCGTTCACCCAGGCCGGCGTCGGCGCACCCAAGACGTACGAGGACCTCCTGAAGACGGGCCGCACCCTCGCCGACTCCGGCCGCCCCGCCTTCTCCGTCGCCGGAGAGGACGGCTGGACCCTCACCGACTGGTTCGAGAACATCTACCTCTCCCAGGCCGGGCCCGAGAAGTACGACCAGCTCGCGAAGCACGAGCTCAAGTGGACCGACGAGAGCGTCGTTGAGGCACTGTCCACACTGGGCGAGCTGTTCAAGGACGACCAGCTTGTGGCCGGCGGGGCGAAGGCCGCGCTGCGCACCGACTTCCCGGCCTCCGTCGAGCAGGTCTTCGGCCCCGAGCCCAAGGCGGGCATGGTCTACGAAGGGGACTTCGTCGGCGGCATAGCCAAGGACGAGTTCGGCCGCAAGCTCGGCGAGGACGCCGACTTCTTCCCGTTCCCCGCCGTCGGCGGCGGCAAGGCCCCGGTGGTCAGCGGCGGAGACGCGGCCGTGGTCCTCAAGGACGGCAAGAACGCCAAGGCCGGCATGAAGCTCCTCGAGTTCCTCGCCACCCCGGAGGCGGCCGAGATCTGGGCAGGCGCCGGCGGCTTCCTGTCGCCCAACAAGGACGTGAACCTCGACGCGTACGGCGACGACACCACCCGCTCCACGGCGGAATCCCTCGTCGCGGCCGGCAACTCGGTCCGCTTCGACATGTCGGACCAGGCGCCCGCCGCCTTCGGCGGCACCAAGGGCGCCGGTGAGTGGAAGCTGCTGCAGGACTTCCTGCGCGACCCGTCCGACCCCAAGGCCACCGCGGCGAAGCTCGAGGCCGCGGCCGCCAAGGCGTACGGGAACTGAGGCCGATCACCATGGCCGAGACCCTCAAGGCACGGGCCCGCGGGGCCCGTGCCCCCAAGGCCGGCGCCGCGCTCGACCCGCGGCGCCGCGCCCAGCGCAGAAAGCGCCGCCTCGCGGTCCTCTTCGTCCTGCCGGCCGTGCTGCTGCTCGGCGCCCTCGTCGTCTACCCCGTCCTCTTCTCCGTCGGGCGCAGCCTGTTCGACGCGAGCGGCGAACAGTTCGTCGGCGCCGCCAACTACATGGAGATCTTCCAGGACCCCGCCACCCTCAAGGCCATCCGCAACAGCACCATCTGGGTCGTCGTGGCACCGGTTCTGCTGACCGGTCTCGGGCTGATGCTGGCGGTCCTCACCGAGAAGGTGCGCTGGGCCACCGCGTTCAAACTGGTGCTCTTCCTGCCCATGGCCGTGTCCTTCCTCGCCGCGGGCATCATCTTCCGGCTCGCCTACGAGCAGAACCCGGACCGCGGCGTCCTCAACGCGGTCGTCGTCGGCGTCCACGACGCCTTCGAGGACCCGGCCGCCTACCCGACGGCCCGCGCCCGCGAGAACCAGGGTCTGACCGGAAAGGCCGGCGGGCCGTACGCCACACAGGACACCGTGCGCCCCGGTGGCGGCTCGGTGAACCTCGGCTTCGTCGGCGTGGCGCCCGACGCGATGCCCGCCGGCGCCGAGCCCGCCAAGGCCGACGCCGCACCCGGCCCCGACGGCATCGGCGGCGTCGCCTACCTCGACTTCGCCCCGGGCGGCGGAGGCACCCAGGGCAAGGTCGACCCGGCGGAGAAGGGCCTGCCCGGCATGACCGTCGAGGCCGTACGCGACGGCAAGGTCGCCGCCACCGCGACGACCGCCGCCGACGGTTCGTACCGCTTCCGGGGTCTGGCCGACGGCGAGTACACCGTCCGTCTGCCCGCGGCGAACTTCGCCGCGCCCTACGAAGGCGTGAACTGGCTCGGCCCCGCCCTGGTCACCCCGGCCATCATCGGCGCCTACCTGTGGGTGTGGACCGGTTTCGCGATGGTCCTCATCGGCGCCGGGCTCGCCGCGATCCCGCGCGACGCGCTGGAGGCGGCGAGGATGGACGGCGCGAGCGAGGGCCAGATCTTCCGCAGGATCACGGTGCCGCTGCTCGCCCCCGTGCTGACCGTCGTCTTCGTGACGCTGGTCATCAACGTGATGAAGGTCTTTGACCTCGTCTACATCATCGCGCCCGGACCGGTCCAGGAAGAGGCCAACGTACTGGCCACCCGGATGTGGCTGGTGTCCTTCGGCGGCGGCAACGACCAGGGCCTGGGCAGTGCCCTCAGCGTCCTGCTGCTCCTGCTGGTCGTACCGGCCATGATCTTCAACGTCCGGCGCTTCAGAAGGAGCGGAGCATGAGCGGCCAGACCACCGTCGAACGCCGGCCGGCGGCGCCGGCGACACCGGCCCGTACCCCTGCCCCGTCCCGTCCGCCGCGCAAGGGCAGAGTCCTCACGTGGCTGAACAGCTCGGTGGTCCAGGCACTGCTGATCGTGGTCGCGCTGATCTGGATCACCCCGCTGGCCGGTCTCTTCCTGTCCTCCCTGCGCTCCGAGCGGGACAACGCGTCCGACGGCTGGTGGACGGCGCTGACCGACCCGTCACAGCTGTCCCTGGACAACTACACCGCGCTCTTCGAGGACTCCGGCATCGCCGGGGCCTTCTGGAACACGGTCCTGATCTCGGTGCCCGCGACGCTCCTCGTCGTCGGCGTCGCGGCGCTCGCCGGCTACGCCTTCGCATGGCTGGAGTTCCCCGGCCGTGACGCGATCTTCCTGGTCGTCGTCGGCCTGCTGGTGGTGCCGGTCCAGATCGGGCTGCTGCCGGTCGCGAAGCTGTTCGGCGCGGTCGGGTTGTTCGGCACCGTCGCGGGCGTCATCCTCTTCCATGTCGCCTACGGGCTGCCGTTCGCGATCTTCCTGCTGCGCAACTACTTCGCCGAGATCCCGAGGGAGATGCTGGAGGCCGCGCGGATGGACGGCGGCTCGGAGTGGCGGATCTTCTCCCGGCTCGTCCTGCCGCTCGGGCGGCCGGCCATCGCGAGCCTGGCGATCTTCCAGTTCCTCTGGGTCTGGAACGACATGCTCGTCGCGCTGCTCTTCGCGGACAGCGAGTCCCAGCCGCTGACGGTGGCGCTCCAGTCCCAGATGCGCCAGTTCGGCAGCAACATCGGCGTCCTCGCGCCGGGCGCCTTCCTGTCGCTGGTGGTGCCGCTGGTGGTCTTCTTCGCCTTCCAGCGGCACTTCGTGCAGGGCGTGATGGCGGGCTCCGTGAAGTAGCCCCGCCACCGGCCCGCACGCCGACCATGCCCGCACCGCGGCCTTGCCGCGGTGCGGGCATGCGCCGTCCGGATGCGCGCCGTGGGGCGCGGAGGGAAGGTTGTCTGGTCGAGCACGGGGGCCTAGGGCCTCTCTTTGGATCTTGCCGAGAGGAAGACATGGACACCGACGCCCTGACACCTGAACTGCTGCGGAAGCTGAGGGAGCCGAAGGCCTATCCGGCCGTCTCCCTCACGATGCCCACCCACCGGCGCGAGCCGGAGATCGGGCAGGACGCCGTACGGCTGCGGAACCTGATGGCCGAGGCCGGGCGCAGGCTCGACGCCGACGACTCCATCAGCCGCCAGGCGCGTCTCGGCATCAAGGCACAGCTGGAGAAGGCCGCCGACGACATCGACCTGCGACGGTTCCTCGACGGCCTGGCGATCTTCGCCGGCGCCGACGACCACCAGCTGTGGACCCTGCCACGCAGCGTGCCCGAAAGGGTCGTCCTCAGCGACAGCTATCTCACCCGCAACCTCGTCTCCGCCAAGGCGCAGGCCAGACCGTACTGGGTCCTGGTGGTGGCCGCGGACCGGGCCACGCTGTGGAGCGGCTCGGAGACGTCGGTACGGCAGCACACCGGAGGCGGCTTCCCGAAGGTGCTGCCCCAGGAGCCGCCCAACCCGCAGCGCGAGGAGCGCCAGGGCGACACGGCGAGCACGTTCACCGACGAAACGACCCGCCAGTTCATGCGGGACGTCGACAACGCGATCGCCGCCGTGCTCGCGGCCGAGCCGAGGCCGCTGTTCCTGGTCGGCCTCGCGCCCGCCCTCGCCCTCCTGGAGGAGGCGTCGACGGCCGCGCGCCCCCTGTCGCCGGCGGCGCGGTTGGTCAAGGGCGGGCTCACCGACGGTCCGGCACCGGAACTGCTCAAGGAACTGCGGCCCGCGCTGGACGAGTACCGCCGTGCGGAGGCCTCCCGCGTCGAGGAACGCCTCGACGCTGCCATCGGCCGCCATGCCTTCGCGGCCGGTCTCGACGAGGTCTGGCAGTCGGTGGGGGAGGGCCGGGCCGGGCTCGTCGTCGTCGAGGAGCACTACCAACGGACCGTCCGCGTCGACGGCGGGCACCTGCGACCGGCCGACGACTCGGAGGTGACCGATCCCGCGGTACGGGAGGACATCGTCGACGAGCTGGTGGAAAGGGCGCTGGACAGGGGCGCGGAGGTGGTGTTCGTGCCGGACGACGAGCTGAAGTCGCACGACCGGGTGGCGGCTGAGCTGCGGTTCTAGGTCCTCAACCACGAGCGGGCGTCTCAGCTCTGCTCGGCGGCGAAGGGGCCGCCGGAGCCGAACGCGAGCGCGGCGAAGCGTTCCCCCATGCGGCGGTGCGTGGCGGCGTCCGGGTGGAGCTGATCGGGCAGCGGCAGCTCGGGCCGGTGGCGGGGCTCCGTACACGCCGTCGGGGCGGGGCGGGGCGCCCGCGTAGGCGTTCTTGGTGCGGAGCGTGTCCGTTCGACGGTGGTCGCCCGCGTGCGGAACATTAGCCGTACGCCGGAGGGCTGGGCCTCCGCCATGGCCGGCTGCCCGTCGGCGCGGACTGCGCCCGGGACCGGCCGGGCAGCCGGTGCGGCAGCAGCCCGTGCTCGGTGCGCTCCAGATCCAGGGCGCCGCGGAGGAGACCCATGGTGACGGGTGTGGTGATCATGGGGTGATTCTCCTGCTGGGATGCGCGCTCCGCGCAGCGGTTCTCGCGGGGCCGCCGCGCGGGCTGCCCCCCCGTCCCGCCCCTTCCCGAACCGGGCGCCCGGACCCGGACTCGGGCTTCGCCCGTCGCCCGCACGGGCCGCCGGGGCGGCGCCCCCGGGACTTCATGTGGTGGCTGCGTCCAGGCGGGCCGTCAGTGCGTCCAGTTCCTCGCGCAGCGCGAGCAGGCGGTCCAGGGGGAGGCCCGTCGCCTCGGCGATCCTGCGCGGGGTGGCCAGCGCCTTCTCGCGCAGGGTCGTACCCGCCGCCGTGGGCCGTGCGGTGACCGAGCGTTCGTCGTGAGTACTGCGCCGGCGTTCCACGTAGCCCGTGGACTCGAGCCGCTTCAGCAGGGGTGACAGCGTGCCGGAGTCCAGTCGCAGATGGTCGCCGATCTGTTTGACCGGCAGCTCGCCGTGCTCCCACAGCACCAGCATCACCAGGTATTGGGGGTAGGTGAGCCCGAGGTCCTTGAGGGCCGTGCGGTACACGCCGTTGAAGGCTCGCGCCGCCGCGTGCAGCGAGAAGCAGATCTGGTGCTCGAGGAGGAGGAAGTCCTCGTCCGGAACGTCCCGCAGCTTCTTCTCCATGCGCCCACCCTACCAAGCCGTGGACGATTAAGTTGTGCACAACTAAATCGTGTGATTTGATTCTGGTCATCGGTTCCCGACCCCGACATGACGAAGAGGGATGCACCCATGGACGCGCTCTACACCGCTGTCGCCACCGCCAACGGCCGCGAAGGCCGCGCCGTCAGCTCCGACGGTCAGATCGACCTGCCGCTCGCCTTCCCCGCGGCTCTCGGTGGCAACGGCCAGGGCACCAACCCCGAGCAGCTCTTCGCCGCCGGGTACGCCGCCTGCTTCGCCAGCGCGATGGGCGCGATCGGCCGCCAGGAGAAGATCGACGTCAAGGACGCCTCCGTGACCGCCGAGGTCAGCATCGGCAAGGACAGCGACGGCGGCTTCGGCCTCTCGGTGATCATGCGCGTCGAGCTTCCCGACCACCTGCAGGGTGAGCCGGGCCGTGAGCTGCTCGAGAAGACCCACGCGTACTGCCCGTACTCCAAGGCGACCCGCGGCAACCTGCCACCGAGTGCTGTGGCGGGCCCGCCGGTCCCGCGTCCACGAACGCCGACACCGCTTTTTCGTACGCCGCGTCCGGCTCCGTCCAGCTCGTGC
>NZ_JBEXRZ010000103.1:0-24129 GCF_040613325.1 Streptomyces sp. NPDC006283
GCCGCCCACGCCGCGCCGGCCGGCCCGGCCGCAGGGCTCCCGGTCGGCGCGGTGACCGGCCTTGTCGGCAACTCGGTGAACGGCGTGGGTGAGCTCAAGAGCCTTCAGCTCGACCCGTTGGCCAACACCGGCGTCGATCCGCTGGACAACGCCGTGGGCACGCAGGTCGCCGACTTCAAGCCGGTCAGCACCGCGCTGGCGACGGATCACATCACCAAGGGGCAGGCGCTCGAGGACCTGCCGGTGGCCGGGCCGGTCGCCGGGACGCTGTTGCCGTAGCCCGGACAGGAAGAAGCCCCCACCTCCGGACGGAGAGGTGGGGGCTTCGGCTCAGTACGCCGAACCCGAGGCGCCCAGCGAACCCGTCGGGTGCCAGACCGTCTTGGTCTCGAGGAACGCCGTCAGGCGGTGCGTGCCGGGGCCGGCCGAGAAATCCACAGCCTGTGGACGGAGAACGCGCTTCAGGTTGTCCGCCGCCGCGACCTCCAGCTCCTTCGCCAGGATCTCGTCGGCGCCGGTCAGGTCGATGCCGTTGACGTCCTGGTGCGCCGCGAGCGGCGTCGCGATCTCGGCCGTGCGGCCGGAGAGCACGTTCACCACGCCGCCGGGCAGGTCGGAGGTGGCGAGCACCTCGCCCAGCGACAGTGCGGGCAGCGGGGCCCGCTCGGAGGCGACGACGACGACCGTGTTGCCGGAGGCGATCACCGGGGCGACGACGGAGACCAGGCCGAGGAACGACGACTCCTGCGGCGCGACGATCGTCACGACACCCGTCGGCTCCGGCGTGGACAGGTTGAAGTACGGGCCCGCGACCGGGTTCGCCCCGCCCACGACCTGAGCGATCTTGTCGGTCCAGCCCGCGTACCAGACCCAGCGGTCGATCGCCGCCTCGACCTGGACCGCGGCCTTCGACTTGGACAGGCCCTCGGCGTCCGCGACCTCGTGCACGAACTGGCTCTTGCGGCCCTCCAGCATCTCGGCGATGCGGTAGAGGATCTGCCCGCGGTTGTACGCGGTCGCGCCGGACCAGCCGCCGAACGCCTTGCGGGCCGCGACGACCGCGTCCCGCGCGTCCTTGCGGGACGAGAGGGGCGCGTTGGCCAGCCACTTGCCCTTTGAGTCCGTCACCTCGTACACCCGGCCGCTCTCGGAGCGGGGGAACTTGCCCCCGACGTACAGCTTGTAGGTCTTGAAGACGCTCAGTCGATCGTGCTCAGACATCGAGGTAGGCCTCCAGACCGTGGCGGCCGCCCTCGCGGCCGAAGCCCGACTCCTTGTAGCCGCCGAACGGCGAGGTCGGGTCGAACTTGTTGAACGTGTTGGCCCACACCACACCCGCGCGGAGCTTGTTCGCCACCGCGAGAATGCGGGAGCCCTTCTCCGTCCAGATGCCGGCGGACAGGCCGTACTGGCTGTTGTTCGCCTTGGCGACGGCCTCGTCCGGCGTGCGGAACGTCAGCACCGACAGGACCGGACCGAAGATCTCGTCCCGGGCGATGGTGTGCGCCTGGGTGACGTTCGTGAACAGCGTCGGGGCGAACCAGTAGCCGGAGGTCGGCAGCTCGCACGCGGGGGACCAGCGCTCCGCGCCCTCCGCCTCGCCCGCCTCGACGAGCGACGTGATCCGGGAGAGCTGCTCCTCGGAGTTGATCGCGCCGATGTCGGTGTTCTTGTCCAGCGGGTCGCCGAGGCGCAGCGTGGACAGCCGGCGCTTCAGGGAGTCCAGCAGCTCGTCCTGGATCGACTCCTGGACGAGGAGGCGCGAGCCCGCGCAGCAGACCTGGCCCTGGTTGAAGAAGATGCCGTTGACGATGCCCTCGACGGCCTGGTCGACGGGGGCGTCGTCGAAGACGATGTTGGCGCCCTTGCCGCCCAGCTCGAGGGTGAGCTTCTTGTTCGTGCCGGCGACCTCGCGGGCGATGGCCTTGCCGACCGCGGTCGAACCGGTGAAGGCGACCTTGTTCACGTCCGGGTGCGCGACGAGCGCGGCGCCCGTGTCCCCGTAGCCGGGAAGGATGTTGACGACGCCCTTGGGCAGACCGGCCTGGCGGCAGATGTCCGCGAAGAAGAGCGCGGAGAGCGGAGTCGTCTCGGCCGGCTTCAGCACGACGGTGTTGCCGGTGGCCAGCGCCGGGGCGATCTTCCACGCCAGCATCAGCAGCGGGAAGTTCCACGGGATGACCTGGCCGGCGACGCCGAGCGGGCGCGGAATCGCGCCGCCGGCCCCGTTCGTCGTCCTCCCGCCGAACCCTGCGTGCTCGAGCTTGTCGGCCCAGCCCGCGTAGTAGAAGAAGTGCGCGGCGACGAGAGGGAGGTCCGCGTCGCGGGTCTCCCTGATCGGCTTGCCGTTGTCCAGGGTCTCCAGGACGGCCAGCTCACGGCTGCGCTCCTGAATGATCCGCGCGATGCGGAACAGGTACTTGGCGCGCTCGGAGCCCGGCAGCGCCGACCACTTCTCGAACGCCTTGCGGGCCGCCTTCACGGCCCGGTCCACGTCCTCGGCGCCGGCCTGGGCGACCTCGGCGAGCACCTCCTCGCTGGACGGCGAGACGGTCTTGAAGACCTTGCCGCCGGCCGCTTCGGTGAACTCGCCGTCGATGAACAGGCCGTACGACGGCGCGATGTCGACGACCGACCGCGATTCGGGTGCGGGTGCGTATTCGAATACGGAAGCCATGTTGATCAGTCCACCGTCACGTAGTCGGGGCCGGAGTAGCGGCCGGTCGCCAGCTTCTGGCGCTGCATCAGCAGATCGTTGAGCAGGCTCGACGCGCCGAAGCGGAACCAGTGGTTGTCCAGCCAGTCCTCGCCCGCGGTCTCGTTGACCAGGACCAGGAACTTGATCGCGTCCTTGGCGGTGCGGATACCGCCGGCGGGCTTCACGCCCACCTGTACCCCAGTCTGCTCCCGGAAGTCGCGGACAGCCTCCAGCATCAGCAGGGTGTTCGCCGGTGTGGCGTTGACCGCCACCTTGCCGGTGGACGTCTTGATGAAGTCCGCGCCGGCGATCATGCCGATCCAGGAGGCGCGGCGGATGTTGTCGTACGTCGAGAGCTCGCCGGTCTCGAAGATGACCTTGAGCCGGGCGCTCCCGGAGGCCTCCTTCACGGCGCGGATCTCTTCGTACACCTTCATGTACTTGCCGGCCAGGAAGGCGCCGCGGTCGATCACCATGTCGATCTCGTCCGCCCCTGCGGCGACCGCGTCACGCACGTCCGCGAGCTTCACTTCGAGAGCCGCGCGGCCGGCCGGGAAGGCGGTGGCCACGGAGGCGACCTTGACGTCGGAGCCCTTCAGGGCCTCCTTGGCGGTCGCCACCATGTCGGGGTAGACGCAGACCGCGGCGGTCGTCGGGGTGCTGCGGTCGGTCGGGTCGGGGTTGACGGCCTTGGCGGCGAGCGCCCGGACCTTGCCCGGGGTGTCCGCGCCTTCGAGCGTCGTCAGGTCAATCATGGAAATGGCCAGATCGATGGCGAACGCCTTGGCCGTGGTCTTGATGGAACGCGTGCCGAGGGACGCCGCGCGGCCTTCGAGGCCGACGGCGTCGACGCCGGGCAGCCCGTGCAGGAAGCGGCGCAGAGTGCTGTCGGACGCGGTCGCGTCGGCGAATGCAGGTGCGGTGGTGGGCATGGTCACCAGGTGAGCATATCTACGCGCGTAGCGACCTGTACAGGGGGTCGGCCGAATTTCTGCGCGAAACGGGACACAAGTGGCGACGCCTCCCACGCCGGCTGTGCGACCCGCCCGCCCCGGGGCGCGCCGTGCGGCGTGCGGCAGAATCGGAACCATGACGAGCCCCCAGCAGCCCGAGCCCTCCACCGACAGCGAACGGGTCTACCGCTCGCCCGCCGGAATGGCGGGCGGTGCGGTGCTGCTCGCGCTCATCGCCTGGATCGCCGTCGACGCGGTCGTCCGCGGCGAGGGCCGCACGCCCTGGCTCGCGCTGGCCGGTGCGCTCCTGGCGGCGCCGGTGGTGGTCGCCTTCACCTTCCGGCCCGCGGTCTTCGCGAGCGACGAGCGGATCCGCATCCGCAACCCGTTCCGGACGATCACGCTTCCGTGGGGGGCCGTGGCGGACGTGCGGGCCTCCTACTCGAGCGAGATCTTCACCCAGGACGGCAGGAAGTACCAGCTCTGGGCCATCCCCGTCTCCCTGCGCAAGCGCAAGAGCGCCGCGCGCAGGCAGGCGCAGGCCGCGTACGACGACCCGCACGGTCAGACGTCCGTGCACGCCGACGTCAACGACTCGAAGGCACGCGTGGCGCCCGCCGACCAGACGGTCGCCGACCTGCGCGCACTGGCCGAGCGCCGCGCCACGGCACCGGAGGCGCAGGGCGACCCGGAGGTCCGCTGGGCGTTCGAGCTGCTGGCGCCCGTGGTGGCGGGTGCGGTGCTGCTGGCGGTGCTGCTGGCGACGGGGTAGAGCGGGTGCGGCATGCCGGGGGAGCCCTCAGGCGGGCCCGGTTCGTGCCGGGCCCGCGTTCGGGTGGGTCAGATGCCCGCCGCGGCGGACAGATCCCGCTTGATGCCGTCGAGTACCTCCGTCGCCCTTTGCCTGGCGCCCGTCAGCGCGCCCGCGTCCGCCACCGGCACCACGACCTCCAGGTAGCACTTGAGCTTGGGCTCCGTACCGCTCGGGCGAACGATGACGCGGGCCTTGAACTCGCCCTCCAGGTAGTAGCGCAGGCCGTCCGTCGGCGGGAGGTTGTCCGTTCCGCGGGTGAGGTCCTCCGCGGTGGTGATCCGGAGCCCCGCCAGCGAGGTCGGGGGCTGCTCGCGCAGCGCGCGCATCGCGTTCGCGATGACGCTCAGGTCCTCGACGCGCACTGACAGCTGATCGGTCGCGTGCAGGCCGTGCTCGACGGCGAGGTCGTCGAGCAGGTCGGTGAGCGTACGGTCGTGCTCCTTCAGCTCGGAGACCAGCTCGGCGACGAGCAGGGCGGCCGTGATGCCGTCCTTGTCGCGGACGCCGTCGGGGTCGACGCAGTAGCCGAGGGCCTCCTCGTAGCCGTACCGCAGCCCTTCGACACGGGCGATCCACTTGAAGCCGGTCAGGGTCTCCTCGTGACGCAGCCCCGCCGCCCCCGCGATGCGGCCCAGGAGGGACGAGGACACGATCGACTCCGCGAAGACGCCCGTGGCGCCCTTGTGGACCAGGTGCTCGGCCAGCAGCGCTCCGACCTCGTCGCCGCGGAGCATCCGCCAGCCGCCGTCGGCCGCCTCGTCAGGGACGGCGACGGCGCAGCGGTCGGCGTCGGGGTCGTTGGCGATGACGACGTCGGGTGAGGTGCGGCGCGCGGTCGCGAAGGCGAGATCCATCGCGCCGGGCTCCTCCGGGTTGGGGAAGGCGACCGTCGGGAAGGCGGGGTCCGGCTCGGCCTGCTCCGCGACGAGGGTCGGCTCGGGGAACCCGGCTCGCGCGAAGGCGGCCGTCAGCACGTCCTTGCCGACGCCGTGCATGGCCGTGTAGACGACGCGGGCGGTGCGCGGGGAACCGGCGCTCAGTACGGCGTCCGTACGCGTCAGGTACGCCTCCAGGACCTCCTCGCCGAGCGTCTCCCACCCCTCGTCGGCGCGGGGGACGTCGTCGAGACTGCGGATCGCGTCGATCTCCGCGGCGATCTCCGCGTCCGCGGGCGGCACGATCTGCGAGCCGTCGCCGAGATAGACCTTGTAGCCGTTGTCCCGCGGCGGGTTGTGGCTCGCGGTCACCTCCACGCCGGCGACCGCGCCCGACTGCCTTATGGCGAAGGCCAGTACGGGCGTCGGCAGCGGGCGCGGCAGCACGGCGGCGCGCAGACCGGCGGCGCGCAGACCGGCGGCGACCATGACGGCGGCCGTGTCGCGGGCGAAGTCCGCGGACTTGTAACGGGCGTCGTAGCCGATGACGACCAGGCCGTCGCCCTGGCCCTTGGACTTCAGATACGCGGCGAGCCCGGCGGCGGCCCGGATCACCACGGCCCGGTTCATCCGCATGGGCCCGGCGCCGAGTTCGCCCCGCAGCCCGGCGGTGCCGAACTGGAGCGTCCCGGAGAACCGGTCGGCCAACTCGTCGAGGTCCTGCGCTTCGATGAGCTTCCCGAGTTCGTCCCGGGTCTCGCTGTCCGGGTCCTCCGCGAGCCACGCCTGGGCCCGCGCGATGAGGTCCTGCTGCACGGTTGCTCCGCCTCTCGTCTCCGACTACGTCGAGTGTGCGCGCCCTTGGGGTGGGCGGGCGTCAATGGCTGTGGGGCGGGCGTGTGGCCGCGTGCCCGCTGCGCGGGGGTGTCCCGCTCTCCCCTACGGCCCGGGGGCCGTGGGCGAGCCCCGCTTCCCGTTGTACCGGTGGGCGCTCCGGCGCGCCCGGGTCTGCTTGTCCGGTGGTTTTGGGGGCGGGGCGCCGGGTCCGGCCCTGGGGGAGCCCCGTTGCCCGTTGTACCGGTGGGCGGTCCGCCGGTGGCGGTCTCTTCCCTCGCCCTGGGGCGAGGGGGCGGGCCCGGGCGTCGGATCCTGAACTGCACCCGCACCCGCACCTGCACCCGGCGAGCGGCAGGACTGCCGGCAGTCCGGCTTCGCCGGCACACCCGGTGTGGCCCCCTTGTCCGCGGACCGGCCGACAAGGCAGCCATGCCAGGGGCGAGGCACTGGGCGAATGCGCGACTGGCGAGCAAGGAGCCGACACCGGCGCCCGGGGCGTCGCCGCCCGGCGGGTCGTCGGCTGTGCCCGGCCCCGAGTCGAGCCGGCCCCGAGTCGAGGCCGGGCGCGTGGGCAAAGCCCCTGACGCCGCGTCGCGGCCGTCGGCCACGACGGCCCCGCCCGGAGGTACCGGGCCCGCACGGCCGGACGCTCGGGGTCCCCGCACCACACCGCGTCGTGTCCGCCGGGCCCCGCCCGCAGGCGCCGGTCCGTCGTGGCCCCGGCGCACCGGGGGCAGCGCCCCCGGGACGACGCCACGCGGCGGCTGCCGGCTCCTCACGTGCCTCAGATGCGTTCCAGCACCCGCGTCAGAAGCTCGCCCATCCGCGCCGCCGAGTCCCGGCCCGCCTGCAGCACTTCCTCGTGGTTCAGCGGCTCGCCGGACAGGCCCGCCGCCAGGTTGGTGACCAGGGAGATGCCCAGCACCTCCGCGCCGGCCTCGCGGGCCGCGATCGCTTCGAGGACCGTCGACATGCCGACCAGGTCGCCGCCCATGACGCGAACCATGTTGATCTCGGCCGGGGTCTCGTAGTGCGGGCCGGGGAACTGGACGTAGACGCCTTCCTCGAGCGTCGCGTCCACCTCCTTGCACAGTGCCCGCAGTCGCGGCGAGTACAGGTCCGTCAGGTCCACGAAGTTCGCGCCGATGATCGGCGACGTGGCCGTCAGGTTGATGTGGTCGCTGATCAGTACCGGCTGGCCCGGGCGCATGCCCTCGCGCAGCCCGCCGCAGCCGTTGGTCAGCACCACGGTCTTGCAGCCCGCGGCGACCGCGGTGCGCACACCGTGCGAGACGGCGGCGACGCCGCGGCCCTCGTAGAAGTGCGTACGGCCGAGGAAGACCAGCGCGCGCTTCTCGCCGATGCGGTACGAGCGGATCCTGCCGCCGTGGCCCTCGACCGCCGGCGGCGGGAAGCCGGGCAGCTCGGTGACGGGGAACTCGGCCTCGGGGGTGCCGAGCGCGTCGACGGCCGGGGCCCAGCCGGAGCCCATCACGAGTGCGACGTCGTGGGTCTCGGTGCCGGTCAGCTCGCGCAGACGCGCGGCGGCGGCGTCGGCCGCGGCGTGGGGGTCGGCGAGTGCGCCGATGAGGTCCGGATTCACAGATGCGTTCACGCGGACGAGGGTAACCCGGGATTGCCTACGCGCGTAGATGACTCAGCCCACGGTCTTCGGATCGTTGTCTTGTCGTTTCCGACGAATGCAGGGGAGCGGCGCGGCAGCCGGGGCACGCGCTAGCAGGGGCGCTTGCGCAGCTCCATCACGTAGTCGTGCGGCGCTCCGGCCGACTCCGCCGCGTCGGCGAGCTCGCCCAGGTAACGAGCGGACGGCAGGCCGCCCTCGTACGCGTTCAGCACGTACACCCAGGCCGGCTCCTCGCCGTCCAGGGTGTCCACACGGACCCGCATGCGCCGGTATATGTCGAGGCCGACGCCCTCCCAGCGGTCCATGGAATCCTCGTCCATCGGGGCGATGTCGTACAGCGCGACGAAGACCTGCGAGCGCGGCGCCTCCACGATCGTGGCGAGCGCTCCCTCCCAGCCCATCTGCTCCCCGCCGAAGGTCAGCCGCCAGCCGTTCAGCCAGCCGGTGCCGCGCAGCGGGGAGTGCGGTGCGCGGCGGGTCATCAGCCGCGCGTCGAGGTTGCCGGCGTACGCGGCGTAGAGCGACATGGGGTCGAGGGTACGGGAGGGGGGCGGGAACCTGCCCGCGCGGCGGGCCCGGCGAGCCCTGAGCATGACAACTTCCGTGGTCGCGGCCGTAGGAAGCCCCCGGAGCGAGAACGCCTGAACGATGCGGGACAATGAAGTACGTACTGCATTCCCCCGGGGGTACCCCCGGACCCCCGGCAGAGCGGGCAGGCGGGCCGGGATCGACAATGCGAGGCGGACTTTTTCGTGACCCGGATCGTGATCATCGGTGGCGGCCCCGGCGGATATGAGGCGGCCCTCGTGGGCGCCCAGCTCGGCGCGGAGGTGACCGTCGTCGACTGCGACGGTCTGGGCGGGGCGTCGGTGCTCACCGACTGCGTACCGTCGAAGACCCTGATCGCCACCGCCGAGGTGATGACGACCTTCGACTCCTCCTACGAGGAGCTCGGCATCATCGTGGCCGACGACACCCCGCACATCGAGCAGGCCGCCCGCGTCGTCGGCGTCGACCTCGGCAAGGTGAACCGACGCGTCAAGCGTCTCGCGCTCGCCCAGTCCCACGACATCACCGCGTCCGTCACCCGGGCGGGGGCGCGCGTCATGCGCGGCCGTGGCCGGCTCGACGGGCAGCAGGCGATGGACGGCTCCCGCAAGGTGATCGTGCGAGCGGCCGACGGCACGGAGGAGACGCTCGTCGCGGACGCCGTGCTCATCGCGACGGGCGGCCGCCCGCGCGAGATCCCCGACGCCAAGCCCGACGGTGAGCGCATCCTCAACTGGACGCAGGTGTACGACCTGGACGTGCTCCCCGAGGAGCTCATCGTGGTCGGTTCCGGTGTCACGGGCGCCGAGTTCGCGGGTGCGTACCAGGCGCTCGGCTCCCGGGTCACCCTCGTCTCCTCCCGCGACCGCGTGCTGCCCGGTGAGGACCCCGACGCCGCCGCCGTCCTCGAGGACGTCTTCCGCCGCCGCGGCATGAACGTCATGGCCCGCTCCCGCGCCGAGTCCGCCAAGCGCGTCGGCGACCGGGTGGAGGTCACGCTCTCCGACGGCCGGGTCATCTCCGGCACGCACTGCCTCATGGCGGTCGGCGCCATCCCGAACACGGCCGGCATGGGCCTCGAAGGGGCCGGGGTGCGGCTGAAGGACTCGGGCCACATCTGGACCGACAGGGTGTCGCGCACGTCGGCGCCGGGCGTGTACGCGGCCGGTGACGTCACGGGCATCTTCGCGCTGGCGTCGGTCGCCGCGATGCAGGGCCGGATCGCGATGTACCACTTCCTCGGCGACGCGGTTGCCCCGCTGAACCTGAAGACCGTGTCCTCCAACGTCTTCACCGACCCCGAGATCGCGACCGTCGGCTACAGCCAGGCGGACGTCGACGCGGGCAAGATCGACGCCCGCGTCGTCAAACTGCCGCTGCTGCGCAACCCCCGGGCCAAGATGCAGGGCATCAGGGACGGCTTCGTCAAGATCTTCTGCCGTCCGGGCACGGGGATCGTCGTCGGCGGCGTGGTCGTCTCGCCCCGCGCGTCGGAACTGATCCACCCCATCTCGATCGCGGTCGACAACAACCTGACGGTGGAACAGATCGCAAACGCCTTCACCGTGTACCCGTCTCTGTCGGGCTCGATCGCCGAGGTGGCACGGCAGTTGCACACCCGGAAGACGGCAGGCGAGGGCTAAACCCGGCGAACCCCGGGCACTCCACGCGGCGGGCGATCAACTTGGGGGCCGCCTATATCAGTTGGCGGCCTCTTAAGTGCGCAATTTCCACTTTTCGGCACATGGAGCTGAAAACTGACGGGCGGTGGGGTTACTGTCAGTTTCGTGTTCGCTGCAGAACGTCGCCAGTTGATCCTTGAAATGGTGCGCGCCAACGGAGCCGTGTCGCTCCGTGAGCTCGCCCGCGTCGTCCAGACCTCCGAAGTGACCGTACGGCGGGACGTGCGGGCACTGGAGGCAGAAGGACTCCTCGACCGCCGGCACGGCGGTGCGGTACTGCCGGGCGGGTTCACCCGCGAGTCCGGCTTCCCGCAGAAATCCCTGTCCGCGACCGCCGAGAAGACGGCCATCGCCGATCTCGCGGCGGCCCTCGTCGAAGAGGGCGAGGCCATCGTGGTCGGCGCCGGAACGACGACGCAGGAGCTGGCCCGCCGGCTCGCGCGCGTTCCCGGACTGACCGTGGTCACCAACTCGCTGCTGGTCGCGCAGGCGCTGGCGCATGCCAACCGGGTCGAAGTCGTCATGACGGGCGGGACCTTGCGTGGTTCCAACTACGCGCTGGTGGGCAGCGGTGCGGAGCAGTCCCTGCAGGGACTGCGGGTCTCCCGCGCCTTCCTGTCCGGGAGCGGGCTCACGGCCGAACGCGGCCTGTCCACGTCCAACATGCTCTCGGCGAGCGTGGACCGGGCGCTGGTCCAGGCCGCGGCGGAGGTCGTGGTCCTGGCGGACCACACCAAGCTCGGCACGGACACGATGTTCCAGACGGTGCCGACGGACGTGATCACGCGCCTCGTGACGGACGAGCCGCCGGCGCACGACGAGCGGGCGGCGACGGAGTTGCAGGCGCTGGCCGACCAGGGCGTGCAGATCGCCGTCGCCGGCAGCGGGGGCGCGGCGGCCGGGCCGCGGCACGATGTGCCGCTCCCCGGGCAACGTCGCACCCGCGCGGGCCTCCGCAGCGCGCTGCCCTCCGACGCACTCCCGGACCGCCCCCGCGTGGCGGACCTCCGCCGCCGCTGACCCTCCCCCCGGGGCGCCCCACGACAGGGTGCGCCCCCGGCAGGACGCCCTACTCCGCGCGCAGGCCACGCAGGGTCAGGGTCAGCAGGCGGTCCGCCAACTCCCGGTCCTCCGGGGCTTGTTCAGCCGCCAGAGCGATCGCGTTCGTCAGTTGCATCAGGTCGGCGATCGAGACGTCCGCCCGTACCGAACCCGCCTCCTGCGCCCGGACGAGCAGTCGTTCGCCGGCCTGACGGAGAGGGACGCTGCAGGCCGTGAGGGCCGAGTCCTCGTCGTGGGACGCCGACATCAGCGCGCGGGCCAGGCCGCGGTACTCACCCGCGTGGGTGACGAGGGCGCGCAGCCATTCCACCAGCGCCATGCACGGCTGCTCCGCGCCGGCCAGTTCGTGCGAGCGCTCCAGCAGCGCGGCGAGCGCCTCCTGGAAGACCGCGTTCATCATGGCATGGCGGTTCGGGAAGTGCCGGTACAGAGTGCCGATGCCCACCCCCGAGCGGCGCGCGATCTCCTCGAGCGACGCGTCGGTGCCCCGCTCCGCGAACGTGGCGCGAGCCTCGGTCAGCAGTCGTTCGTAGTTGCGTCGCGCGTCGGCGCGCTTGGGCCTGGTGTCGGTCACGCCGTCAAGGATGCCGGATGATCCGGGACGGGCGGTCGGCGTGGTGGCGGCTGCGGTGGGCCGGTACGGACGCCCCGGACATCAACGTCGCAGGGCGCGACCATGACGAAGGGCCCATGGCACGGATGCCGTGGGCCCTTCGGCGAGGCTCGGAACGAGCGGACCGAGTGTCAGTCCTTGATCTCGCAGATCAGCGCGCCGGAGGTGAGGGACGCACCGACCTCGGCCGCAAGGCCCTTGATCGTGCCGGAGCGGTGCGCGTTCAGCGGCTGCTCCATCTTCATCGCCTCGAGGACGACGATGAGGTCGCCCTCCTTGACCTCCTGGCCCTCCTCGACGGCGACCTTGACGATCGTGCCCTGCATCGGGGAGGCGAGGGTGTCGCCGGACGCGGCCGACGACGACTTCTTCGCGGCCCGGCGCTTCGGCTTGGCACCTGCCGCGAGGCCGGTGCGCGCCAGCGTCATGCCGAGCGAGGACGGCAGCGACACCTCGAGGCGCTTGCCGCCGACCTCGACCACGATGGTCTCGCGGCCGGACTCGTCCTCCTCCGCGTCCCCGACGACGGCGAAGGGCTTGATCTCGTTGACGAACTCGGTCTCGATCCACCGGGTGTGGATCCGGAACGGGTCCGCCGTGAAGGCCGGGTCGGCCACGACCGCGCGGTGGAACGGGATCGCCGTGGCCATGCCCTCGACCTGGAACTCAGCCAGCGCACGCGCGGCGCGCTGCAGCGCCTGCTCGCGCGTCGCACCGGTCACGATCAGCTTGGCGAGGAGGGAGTCCCACGCCGGGCCGATCACGGAGCCGGACTCGACGCCCGCGTCCAGCCGCACACCCGGACCGCTGGGCGCGGAGAAGGTGGTGACGGTGCCGGGGGCGGGGAGGAAGCCCCGGCCCGGGTCCTCACCGTTGATGCGGAACTCGAAGGAGTGCCCGCGCACCGCCGGGTCGTCGTAACCCAGCTCCTCGCCGTCGGCGATACGGAACATCTCGCGCACCAGGTCGATGCCGGTGACCTCTTCGGTGACCGGGTGCTCGACCTGCAGTCGGGTGTTGACCTCCAGGAAGGAGATCGTGCCGTCGAGGCCGACCAGGAACTCGACCGTGCCGGCGCCGACGTAACCGGCCTCCTTGAGGATGGCCTTCGACGCGCGGTACAGCTCCGCGTTCTGCGCCTCGGACAGGAACGGTGCCGGCGCCTCCTCGACCAGCTTCTGGTGGCGGCGCTGCAGCGAGCAGTCACGCGTGGAGACGACCACCACGTTGCCGTGCGAGTCGGCCAGGCACTGGGTCTCGACGTGACGCGGCTTGTCGAGGTAGCGCTCGACGAAGCACTCGCCGCGCCCGAAGGCGGCGACGGCCTCGCGCACCGCGGAGTCGTACAGCTCCGGCACCTCTTCGAGGGTGCGGGCGACCTTCAGGCCGCGACCGCCACCGCCGAAGGCGGCCTTGATCGCGATCGGCAGGCCGTGCTCCTTGGCGAACGCGACGACCTCGTCGGCCCCCGAGACCGGGTCGGGCGTTCCCGCGACCAGCGGCGCACCGGCGCGCTGCGCGATATGACGGGCGGCGACCTTGTCACCCAGATCGCGGATCGCCTGCGGCGGCGGGCCGATCCAGGTCAGGCCCGCGTCGATGACCGCCTGAGCGAACTCGGCGTTCTCGGACAGGAAGCCGTATCCGGGGTGGACGGCGTCCGCTCCCGAATCGGCCGCTGCTGCAAGCACCTTGGCCATGTCCAGATAGCTGGCGGCCGGGGTGTCACCGCCCAGGGCAAACGCTTCGTCGGCCGCCCGGACATGCAGAGCGTCCCGGTCCGGATCGGCGTAGACGGCTACGCTTGCGATCCCGGCGTCCCGGCAGGCACGGGCAACGCGGACAGCGATTTCGCCACGGTTGGCGATGAGCACCTTGCGCACGATGGCTCCCTCCTTGAAACAAGCTGAGTTTAGGGACTGCCGACACGGCCTTTCGACCCGTCCCCAATGGTGAGCTTGCCCACACGGAGCGTGATTCGAGGCTCGCTCGATCGCGAAATCCCTTGTCGCACCACGGTACGACGGGTTCCTCTCCCGCACAGTAGCCCTCCGGTGTGGTCAAGGTCTCTGTCTCTGAGGCCAGCGGCCGAACGGGTTTCTTTGTGGAGTCCCTACGAATGGCCCAATGATTCTTTGCCCCGGGACCGAGCGTGCCGCGGCTCTTGTCCCAGCGTTTACCGGTCAGTAGCCTCGCGGCTGTCGTACGTACTTCCGGTTACACAGAGGGTTGGGGGCGCCGTGGTGCGCAGACCGGTGGCCGTAGTGGCTGCGCTTGTCCTGCTGGTGGAGGCTGTCGGCATCGTCGTGCTCAACGGCATCATGGCCACGTTCGTCGATGCCCAGCGGATGTCGCTCGACGGCCTGGATCCGGACGTGATGGTGACCGCGACCTGGGGGCTGGGGATCGGGACCGGTCTGCTCCTCGCGCTGTGCGGTGTCCTGCTGCTGGTGATGGCCGTACGCGACCGGGCGCCCGGCCGCTTCACCCGCATCCTGCTGATCGGCCTGGCCGTCCTGCACGGGGTGCTGGGCGCGCTGACGGTGGGTCTGGTCGGGTGGACCGCGTTCGCCTGGATGATGGTGGTGCTCGGCCTGATCGTGGCGTCACTGATCGCGTACGGCAAGGAGCGGCCGGCGCGGGAGGCGGGCGGAGAGGACGGACCGGCGGCGCCGCCCGTCGGCGGGGCGGCGTCGCCGGCCTGAGACGGAGAGGGCGCCGGCCGGACTGAGGCTGCGGCCGTTCAGGCCGCGGAAGCGGCCCAGAAGTCGGTGATCGAGAAGCCCAGCTCGGCGAAGAGCTTGCGGAGCAGGGGCAGCGAGAGACCGATGACATTGCCCGCGTCGCCGTCGATTCCGTCGATGAACGGGGCCGAGCGGCCGTCGAGCGTGAACGCGCCCGCCACGTGCAGGGGTTCGCCGCTCGCGACGTACGCCGCGATCTCGGCGTCCGTCGGCTCGCCGAACCGCACGACGGTCGACGCGGTCGCCGACGCCCGGCGTCCGGTCGCCGTGTCGATCAGGCAGTGCCCGGTCTGCAGCACGCCCGCACGGCCGCGCATCGCCTTCCAGCGGGCGGTCGCCTCCTCGGCGTCCGCCGGCTTGCCGAGCGCCTCGCCGTCGAGTTCCAGGACGGAATCGCAGCCGATCAGCAGTGCCCCGGCGGCCTCGGGCCGCGCGGCGACGGCCGTGGCCTTCGCCTCGGCGAGCACCAGCGCGAGCTCGGCGGGCGTCGGCGCGTCGATGGCGTCCTCGTCGACGCCGCTGACGATCACCTCGGGCGCGAGGCCGGCCTGCCGGAGCAGGTTCAGGCGCGCGGGGGAGGCGGAGGCGAGGACGAGACGGGGGCGGGAGTGCGACGGGGTCATGGGGGCATCGTAGGCGGCGGTGCGTCTTCCCCACCCCGCCCTTTCCCGAACCGGATTCCACCCGGCCCCCGGGCGCCGGGGCTTGGCCGACGGGCCTTGCCTGGCCGCCTGTGGGGGCTCTGCCCTGAGCCGCGCGCCTCTCAAGAGTCGGTGGGGCTGTAGCGGCCCCGTGCGTCGGGGCTTCGCGCTGAGCCGCGCCGCGGCTCGTGCGCCGGTGGGGGCGGAGTGGTTTGCCTGTCGGGCCTGCCTGAGCCGGGCGCTTGAAGCGCCGGTGGGGCTGGAGTGGCCCCGTGCGTCGGGGCTCCGCGCTGAGCGGCGCGGCTCGTGCGCCCGGTGGGGGCGGAGCGGCTTGCCTGTCGGGGCTCTGCCCCGAGCCGCGCTTCTCAAGCGCCTGGGGCGGTGTGGCCGGTCCGGGCGGGGCGGCGGGGCTCGGTGTTGCGGGCCGGTGTCAGCGGAGGCCCGCCGCGAGCATGGCCACCAGCATGGCCAGCGCCAGCAGCAGGCCCGCACGACGCAGCATCGCCTGCATGTCGCGCAGTTCCTTGGGGGGCTCGTTCTTCGGGTCGGACCACAGCATGCCTTCGATGGTGCGGGCGGACACGTCCACACGCCTGAGTACGCGTACTCAAACCACGAACGCGCCTGCCTCCGCCGCGCCCGCGAAGGCCGGGCCCTCCCCTCGAGGGCCCGGCCTTCCCGTCACACTCAGACCGGCCAGTAGCTGCGCGCCCACGCCCGTGGGCCGGGCAGCGGCCTGTTGCTGCGGGCGATCCGCGCCGGGTCCGACCAGCCCTCGGGCAGCGTGGGACCCCCGGCTGAGGCGCCTTGGATCGCCGCGGCCCGGGCCTGGACCACCGCCAGTGCGGCGGCCAGCTCCTCGGGGGTCGGGTTTCCCCGTACGACCTTGATCATCGTCGCGTCCCTTCCTCGTGCTCGGAGCCCTACAGGGGAATGTTCCCGTGCTTCTTCGGCGGCAGACTCTCCCGCTTGGTACGGAGCTGGCGCAGGCCCTTCACGATCTGCGCTCGCGTCTCGGACGGCATGATCACGCCGTCGATGTAGCCGCGCTCCGCCGCCGTGTACGGGTTGAGCAGCGCGTCCTCGTACTCCTGGATCAGCCGGGCCCTGGTGGCTTCCTGGTTCTCCGGGGCCTCGGCGGCGATCGTGCGGCGGTGCAGGATGTTGACCGCGCCCTGGGCACCCATGACGGCGATCTGCGCGGTCGGCCAGGCGAGGTTGAGGTCGGCGCCCAGGTGCTTGGAGCCCATGACGTCGTAGGCACCGCCGAACGCCTTGCGGGTGATCACCGTGATCAGCGGGACGGTCGCCTCCGCGTACGCGTAGATCAGCTTCGCGCCGCGACGGATGATGCCGCCGTACTCCTGGTCGACGCCGGGAAGGAAGCCGGGGACGTCGACGAA
The DNA here is from genome assembly GCF_040613325.1 of Streptomyces sp. NPDC006283. Taxonomy (NCBI): domain Bacteria; kingdom Bacillati; phylum Actinomycetota; class Actinomycetes; order Kitasatosporales; family Streptomycetaceae; genus Streptomyces; species Streptomyces sp. NPDC006283. The sequence continues at coordinate 16,517 of NZ_JBEXRZ010000103.1, forward strand.
CGTCAGCACCGGGACGTTGAACGCGTCGCAGGTGCGCACGAAACGCGCGGCCTTCTCCGAGGCGTTGATGTCCAGACAGCCGGCGAACTGCATCGGCTGGTTGGCGACGATGCCGACCGGGTAGCCCTCGACCCGCCCGAATCCGGTCACGATGTTCGGGGCGAACATCCCCTGGGTCTCCAGGAATTCACCGTCGTCGACGACATGCTCGATGACGGTGCGGATGTCGTACGGCTGGTTGGCCGAATCCGGGATGAGCGTGTCCAGCTCGCGGTCCTCGTCGCTGACCGCCGTGTCCGCCTCCTCGGGGAACGAGGGCGCCTCGGAGAGGTTGTTGGACGGCAGGTACGACAGCAGGGACTTGACGTACTCGATCGCGTCCTTCTCGTCGCCCGCCATGTGGTGGGCGACACCGGAGGTGGTGTTGTGGGTGCGCGCGCCGCCGAGCTCCTCGAAGCCGACGTCCTCACCGGTGACGGTCTTGATGACGTCCGGGCCGGTGATGAACATGTGCGAGGTCTGGTCGACCATCACCGTGAAGTCGGTGATGGCGGGGGAGTACACCGCGCCGCCCGCGCAGGGGCCGACGACCAGCGAGATCTGGGGGATGACGCCGGAGGCGTGGGTGTTGCGGCGGAAGATCTCGCCGTACATGCCCAGTGCGCTGACGCCCTCCTGGATGCGGGCCCCGCCGGAGTCGTTGATGCCGATGACCGGGCAGCCGGTCTTCAGCGCGAAGTCCATCACCTTGATGATCTTCTGTCCGAACACCTCGCCGAGAGCACCGCCGAAGACGGTGAAGTCCTGCGAGAAGACGGCGACGGGACGGCCGTCGACCGTGCCGTAGCCGGTGACGACACCGTCGCCGTACGGCCGGGTCTTCTCCAGACCGAAGTTGGTCGAACGGTGGCGGGCGAACTCGTCCAGCTCCACGAAGGAGCCCTCGTCGAGGAGCAGTTCGATCCGCTCCCTGGCCGTCAACTTGCCTTTGGCGTGCTGCTTTTCCACTGCACGGGCGGAGCCGGCGTGCGTCGCCTCTTCGATACGGCGCTGAAGATCCGCGATCTTTCCTGCGGTGGTGTGGCTGCTCGGGTCAGGTGAGAGGGCGATCTCTTCCGGCTCGGACATCGGGATGCGGCTCCCTGGCTGCTCACGGGGACGGCTTACGGGGACGTGTTAACGATCGGTTGCTACTGCCCCGTAGCGTATCGGCGCGGATACCGTTCGGCAGTGCGGCGTTGGCCACACCTAACCTGGCTTGCATGACGCCTCCCCATGCGCCCGACAGCCGCTGGTCCGACCTCGACCGGCCCCCGCTGAACACCGCCGCGCTGCGTCGCGGCATCGTCGTCCCCGGCGGACTGTGGACCTCGCTCGAGGTGGTCGCCGCCACCGGCTCCACGAACTCCGACCTGGCTGCGCGGGCGGCCGCGCTGCCGGAAGGTGCGGTGCTGATCGCGGAGGAACAGACCGCGGGGCGGGGCAGGCTCGACCGCACCTGGAGCGCGCCCGCGCGCTCCGGCCTCTTCTTCTCCGTGCTGCTGCGCCCCGGCCCCGACGTGCCGGCGACGCGCTGGGGCTGGCTGCCGCTGCTCGCCGGGGTGGCCGCCGCGACCGGACTGGCGAGGGCCGCGGGCGTGGACATGTCCCTCAAATGGCCCAACGACCTGCTGGTGACCGTCAAGGGCGAGGAGCGCAAGACCGGCGGCATCCTCGCCGAGCGGGCCGGGGACGACGCGGTGGTGCTCGGCATCGGCATCAACGTCTCCCTGAACGCCGAAGAGCTGCCCGTGCCCGCGGCCGGTTCCCTGGGCCTCGCGAACGCCGTGTCCACCGACCGGGACCCGCTGCTGCGGGCAGTGCTGCGTGCCCTGGAGAAGTGGTACACCGACTGGCGCGCGGCCGACGGCGACCCCGCCGCCTGCGGCCTCCAGGAGGCCTACGCGGCCGGCTGCGCGACCCTGGGGCGCCAGGTGCGGGCCGAGCTGCCCGGCGGCACCTCCGTGACCGGTGAGGCCCTCGCGCTGGACGGGGACGGCAGGCTGGTGCTGGCGACGCGGGACGGGCAGCGGCACCCGGTCAGCGCGGGCGACATCGTGCATCTGCGGCCGTCGGACTCGGACTGAGAGCCCGCGGCAGAGGTACTCGGAGCCCACCGGCGTGGGCCTGGACGAACGGGCCCGGCCGTCCGGACGTGAGCCAGGGCACACCTGCCGTATCGTTGAGGCGATCGAGCGACAGATCGGCAGGGCATTGCGCAGGGAACGGGCAGGAGGCGGCTGGTGACAGTCGACGACACCACTTCCGGCGCGGGCGCGCAGCCGCCGTCGGACGGCTCTTCCGGCGCGTCCGCCTCGTCATCGGGGCAGTCCGGGCCCACAGGGTCGTCCTCCCGGTCCTCCGGTGCTGCTTCCGGGGCGTCCGGGACCTCCGGCGCGGTGCACCCCACGCCCCATCACGAGGTCGACCACACGGCTGAGCCCTCCGACGACCCGCTCGCGATACGGCTGGAGCAGCTGATCCTCGGCGCCGAGCGGCGCTACACCGCCTTCCAGGCCGCCCGCACCGCCGGTGTGTCCATGGAGCTCGCCGCCCGTTTCTGGCGGGCCATGGGCTTCGCCGACATAGGGCAGGCCAAGGCGCTCACCGAGGCGGACGTGCTCGCCCTGCGACGGCTCGCCGGTCTCGTCGAGGCGGGCCTGCTCAGCGAGCCGATGGCGGTCCAGGTGGCCCGCTCGACCGGTCAGACCACCGCCCGACTGGCCGACTGGCAGATCGATTCCTTCCTGGAGGGCCTGACCGAGCCGCCCGAGCCCGGCATGACCCGCACCGAGGTCACCTACCCCCTGGTCGAGCTGCTCCTGCCCGAGCTGGAGGAGTTCCTCGTCTACGTCTGGCGGCGGCAGCTGGCCGCGGCGACCGGACGCGTCGTGCAGGCCGCGGACGACGAGGAGATGGTCGACCGCCGTCTCGCCGTCGGCTTCGCCGACCTGGTCGGCTTCACCCGGCTCACCCGCCGCCTGGAGGAGGAGGAGCTCGGAGAGCTCGTCGAGTCCTTCGAGACGACCTGCGCGGACCTGGTGGCGGCGCACAGCGGCAGGCTGATCAAGACTCTCGGCGACGAGGTGCTGTACGCGGCGGACGACGCGGGCACCGCGGCGGAGATCGCCCTGCGGCTCATCGAGACGATGACGGACGACGAGTCGATGCCCGCGCTGCGGGTCGGCATCGCCTTCGGCACGGTCACCACCCGCATGGGCGATGTCTTCGGCACGACGGTCAACCTGGCCAGCCGGCTGACGTCGATAGCGCCGAAGGACGCCGTACTGGTGGACGGGGCGTTCGCGGAGGAGCTGATCAGGACCGGCGACGCGCCGGCGTCCGAGGCGGAGGCCGCGGAGGAGGCGGTGAAGGCGAAGAAGGAGGGCCGGGAGGTCCCCACGTACCGCTTCGCACTGCAGCCGATGTGGCAGCGGCCGGTCCGCGGACTGGGCGTTGTCGAGCCGTGGCTGCTGTCGCGCCGGCCGTCGTGAGGCGGGCGGGCGCGCAGCGCCTGCGGGATGTTCGCCCCTGACCGGCCGCTGTGCGCCCCGAGCCCCGCGCCCGGAACCCCGCGCCCCGCGCCCCGCGCCCCGAACACCTCACCCCGAGCCCCGAGCCCGGAACCCCGCGCCTCGAGCCCCCTGCTGCCGGGCGGCCCCTGACTTGTTCAGCCCCATCCGCCGATGGGGGAAATCGGGCCCGGCCTATGATCCCGGTGAACCATCGTTAACCGGGAGGGTGTCATGTCGGAGTCCGAGCAGCGGTTCGGGGAGTTCGTCGTCGTGCGCAGGCACGAGCAGGGCCATGTCGCCGAGCTCGTCCTCGATCGGCCCAAGGCCATGAACGCCGTCTCCACCGAGATGGCACGCTCCATCGGGGCCGCCTGCAGCGAGCTCGCCGCGGACCGGGACGTGCGGGTGACGGTCGTCGCGTCGAGCAGTGAGCGCGCCTTCTGCGTCGGCGCCGACCTCAAGGAGCGCAACTCCTTCTCCGACGCCGAGTTGGTCCGGCAGCGGCCCACCGCCCGTGCCGCCTACACCGGTGTGCTGGAGCTGCCCATGCCGACGGTCGCCGCCGTGCACGGGTTCGCGCTCGGCGGGGGGTTCGAGCTGGCACTGTCCTGCGATGTGATCGTCGCCGACGCGACCGCCGTCGTCGGCCTGCCCGAGGTGTCGGTCGGCGTCATCCCCGGCGGCGGCGGTACGCAGCTGCTGCCGCGCCGGGTCGGTGCCGCCCGTGCCGCCGAACTCGTGTTCACTGCGCGGCGCGTGGAGGCGGGGGAGGCGCGGGAGTTGGGGCTCGTCGACATCCTCGCCGAGGACGCCCGTGCGGAGGCGCTCGCGCTCGCCGCCCGGATCGCCGTGAACTCGCCGGTGGGCCTGCGGAACGCCAAGAAGGCCATGCGGCTCGGGCAGGGGCTGGACCTGCGGGCCGGTCTCGAGGTCGAGGACGCCGCGTGGCGGGCCACCGCGTTCTCCGGCGACCGGGCGGAGGGCGTGGCCGCCTTCAACGACAAGCGCAAGCCGCAGTGGCCCGGCGAGTGAGCGAGTAGCAGAAAGGGCCTGAAGCGGGCGATCGGCCGACGCGCGACCGGCTCGGTCCACTCCAACTGATCACATCGCCACAAACCTCCCTAAGCTGGGTGAATGGCTGTGGATGGGCGGTTGCGGTCCGTGGTGGCGCTGGCTCAGGCGATGGCCGCCGCCCAGACCCCGCGCGATTGCTGGCGGGCGGCGGCTCTCGGCGCGTGCGGCGCGCTCGCCGGGTCGTTCTCGGCGCTCTCCGTGTGGGAACGCGAGCGCGGGCGGCTGAGGGTGCTCGTCAACGTGGGCGAACGCGCCCCGGACGAGGAGGAGTTCCCCGAGTCGGAGACGTACCCGGTGAACCACTTCCCCGAGATCACCGAGTTCCTGCACGAGCGCTGGGCGGGCGGCGGTGAGTGGGGACCCCTCCCTCGCCCGGAGCGCGGTGGGGGAGCCTGGGTGGAGACCGCGGCGGGTCCCGCGGCACCGGGCCACGGCTACTTCCATCAGGGGGCATCTCCCACGGACGCGGTCCTGTGGGGCAGGGTCGCGGCGCTCCGCCGTCGCGGCCGGGGGTGCTGCGTCGTCGCGCCGATCGTGCTGCACGGCAGGGCGTGGGGCGAGCTGTATGTGGCCCGGCCGCCGGGGGCGCCGGTGTTCGACCGGGACGACGCCGACTTCGCGACGGTTCTGGCGTCCGTCGTGGCCGCCGGGATCGCCCAGACCGAGCGGCTCGAGGAGGTCCGCAGGCTCGCGTTCACCGATCCGCTGACGGGCCTCGCCAACCGTCGCGCGGTCGACACGCGACTCGACGAGGCGCTGGAGCAGCACCGGGCGGACGGCGCGGTGGTCAGCCTCGTCGTGTGCGACGTCAACGGTCTGAAGCAGGTGAACGACACCCAGGGCCATGCGGTCGGGGACCGGTTGCTGGAGCGGTTCGGTTCGGTCCTGTCGCTGTGCGGGGCGATGCTGCCCGGCGCGCTGGCGGCCCGTCTCGGCGGGGACGAGTTCTGCCTGGTGGCGGTGGGGCCCACCGCCGACGAGGTGGTGGACGTCGCCGACGAACTGTGCGCCAGGGCGAAGGAGTTGGAGATCGGCGAGGGAGTCGCCTGCGGCGTGGCGTCGACCGGTGACCCGATCGGGGAGGTGCACTCGGCCCGGCGGCTCTTCCGGCTGGCGGACGCGGCCCAGTACCGGGCGAAGGCCGCCCGTTCCCTCAAGCCGGTGGTCGCGGGCCGGGACGGCACGGTGATGCGGCTCGCCGACTCCCCGCCGCGCTCCCCGCGCGACCGTCGCCGCTTCCGGGACGCGAGTTTGGAGGACGCGGCGGAGGAGCCGTGGAGCGAGCCCTGAGGGCGGCGCTCGAGCCGGTAAGGGGCCGGCCCGGCCTCCAGTGGTGACAGGTTTGGATTCAGTCCGTACGCTGCTGAATATGGATATGCAAACTGTCGTGGTGGGGACGTCCGGTACCACCGCCGATGACGTCGTCGCCGTGGCCCGCCGCGGAGCCCGTGTCGAGCTCTCCGCCGAGGCCGTCGCCGCCCTCGCCGCGGCCCGCGGGATCGTCGACGCGCTGGCCGCCAAGCCCGAGCCCGTCTACGGCGTCTCCACCGGATTCGGAGCCCTCGCCTCCCGTCACATCAGCCCCGAGCTCCGCGCACAGCTGCAGCGCAACATCGTGCGCTCGCACGCGGCCGGCATGGGTCCGCGCGTCGAGCGCGAGGTCGTGCGCGCGCTGATGTTCCTGCGTCTGAAGACCGTGTGCTCCGGCCGGACCGGCGTACGCCCCGAGGTCGCGCAGACCATGGCGGACGTGCTGAACGCGGGCATCACCCCCGTCGTCCACGAGTACGGCTCCCTCGGCTGCTCCGGCGACCTCGCACCGCTGTCCCACTGCGCCCTGACGCTCATGGGCGAGGGCGACGCCGAGGGGCCCGACGGCACCGTGCGCCCCGCCGGCGAGCTGCTCGCCGAGCACGGCATCGCACCCGTCGAGCTCCGCGAGAAGGAGGGCCTCGCGCTCCTCAACGGCACCGACGGCATGCTCGGCATGCTGGTCATGGCCCTCGCCGACCTCGAGCGTCTCTACAAATCGGCCGACATCACCGCGGCCCTGTCCCTGGAGGCCCTCCTCGGTACCGAGAAGGTCCTCGCCCCCGAGCTGCACACCATCCGCCCTCACCCCGGCCAGGGCGCTTCGGCCGCCAACATGCTCGCCGTCCTCGAGGGCTCCGGGCTCACCGGCCACTTCCAGGAGGAGGAGGCGCCCCGCGTCCAGGACGCCTACTCGGTGCGCTGCGCCCCGCAGGTCGCGGGTGCCGGACGCGACACCATGGCGCACGCTCGCCTGGTCGCCGAACGCGAGCTCGCCTCGGCCGTCGACAACCCGGTTGTGCTTCCCGACGGCCGGGTGGAGTCCAACGGCAACTTCCACGGCGCGCCCGTCGCCTACGTCCTGGACTTCCTCGCGATCGCCGCCGCGGACCTCGCCTCCATCACCGAGCGCCGCACCGACCGGCTCCTCGACAAGAACCGCAGCCACGGCCTGCCGCCGTTCCTCGCCGACGACGCCGGCGTCGACTCGGGCCTGATGATCGCCCAGTACACGCAGGCAGCCCTCGTCAGCGAGATGAAGCGCCTCGCCGTCCCCGCCTCCACGGACTCCATCCCGTCCTCCGCCATGCAGGAGGACCACGTGTCGATGGGCTGGTCGGCGGCCCGCAAGCTGCGCACCGCCGTCGACAACCTCACCCGCGTCATCGCCGTGGAGCTGTACGCGTCGACCCGCGCGATCGAACTGCGCCGCCACCTCACCCCGGCCCCGGCCTCGCAGGCCGCGATCGAGGCGCTGCGCGCCACCGGCGTCCAGGGACCGGGGGAGGACCGTTTCCTCGCTCCCGACCTGGCGGCCGCGGACGCGTTCGTCCGGGACGGGAAGCTCGTCGCGGCGGTGGAGCCGGTGACCTTGTCCAGGTCGAAGCCGAGGTCGCGGTAGGACGGGATCACCTGTGCGGCGAAGGCCTCGTTGATCTCGACGAGGTCGATGTC
>NZ_JBEXRZ010000104.1:0-24031 GCF_040613325.1 Streptomyces sp. NPDC006283
CCTTGGGCCGGGCGTCACGCGGCACATGGCCGATGGCCTCCCAGCGCTCGTTGATCGAACGGAAGGCGGCCCGGGCGGCCTTCAGGTCGCCCACCGGCACCAGCTTCTCGGCCTCTGTGGCGAGCTCCTCCTTGAGCTTGAGGTTCTCCGCCTGCTCGGCGTCCCGCTCGGCGAACACCCCGCTGCGCGCCGCGAAGAAGACGTCCTGGGCGCCGCGGAAGCGGTTCCACAGGTCGTCCTCCGCCTCGCGCTGCGCACGGCCCGCGGCCTTCCACTGGGTCATCAGATCGCGGTAGCGGGCCGCGGTGACACCCCAGTCCGTGGACCCGGAGAGCGCCTCGGCCTCGGCGACCAGCTTCTCCTTGGTCTGGCGCGCCTCCTCGCGCTGGGCGTCCAGCGAGGCGAAGTGCGCCTTGCGGCGCTTGGAGAACGCGGAGCGCGCGTGCGAGAAGCGGTGCCACAGCTCGTCGTCCGACTTCCGGTCGAGCCGGGGCAGGCCCTTCCAGGTGTCCACCAGCGCGCGCAGCCGCTCGCCGGCGGCCCGCCACTGCTCGCTCTGCGCCAGCTCCTCGGCCTCGGCGACCAGCTTCTCCTTGGCCTGCCGCGCCTCGTCGTTCTGCTTGGCCCTCTGGGCCTTGCGCTCCTCGCGACGCTTCTCGACCGTCGCCACCAGCGCGTCGAGCCGTACCCGCAGCGCGTCGAGGTCACCCACCGCATGGTGCTCGTCCACCTGCTGACGCAGATGGTCGATGGCGGCCTGGGCGTCCTTCGCCGACAGGTCGGTCGTCTTCACCCGCCGCTCGAGGAGGCCGATCTCCACCACCAGGCCCTCGTACTTGCGCTCGAAGTAGGCCAGAGCCTCCTCCGGAGTCCCGGCCTGCCACGATCCGACGACCTGCTCGCCCTCGGCAGTTCGCACGTACACGGTGCCCGTCTCGTCGACACGGCCCCACGGGTCGCTGCTCACAGCGCCTCCTCAACCTGATGCCGGGGAGGGTTCGTCCCCCCGGGCATCGTCCACAGTTTCCTGGACGGGCCTCGCCCGCCCCTCACAACGCGAATGCAGCGCGCTGCACAACGCCAATCTAGGCGACCGGTCGCCCGGCTGTCCGCACTCAGCGCGGCCGAAATTGCCCGGCTCACACCTTTGTGACCGTTGCCTTCTGCAAGGTGACGGCCTTCTTGGGCGCCCCGTCCGGTGCACCTTGCTCGACGCCGGCCTTGCCCACGCCCTGCACGACCTTCAGGCTCTTGGCGTCCATGGTGCCGAAGGGCGTGTAGGTGGGGGGCAGTTTGCTGTCCTTGTAGACGAGGAAGAACTGGCTGCCGCCCGAGTTCGGCTGGCCGGTGTTGGCCATCGCCACCGTGCCCGCCTTGTACGTGACCGTGCCGTCGGCGCCCGGCTTGCCGAGGCCGTTCAGGTTCTCGTCGGGGATCGTGTACTCGGGGCCGCCGGTGCCGTCGCCCTTCGGGTCGCCGCACTGCAGCACGAAGATGCCCTGTGTGGTCAGACGGTGACACTTCGTGCCGTCGAAGTAGCCCTTGTCGGCCAGCGACTTGAACGAGTTCACCGTGTGCGGCGTCTTCGCGGCGTCCGTGGCGATCGAGATCGCGCCCTGGTTGGTCTTGAGCGCGAAGGTGTACTTGGCCTTCTTGTCGATCGACATGGCCGGCTCGGGAGCCTTGCTCTCGGAGGGCGAGGAGCTCGGCGGGACGTCGAGCGGAGCCGCGTCGTCCTTCTTGTCACCGGTGAGGCCCATCGCGTAGACGGCACCGCCGGCGGCGAGCACCACGGCGAGGGCCGAAGCGATGATCGTGTTGCGCCGCCTGGCCTTGTGACGTGCCTGCTCCCGACGCTGCTGCTGGCGCTCGAACTTCTCCCTGGCGAGCTGCCGCCGCCGCTGATCGCTGCTGACCACCGGGTCTTCTCCTTGTACGTTTCGGATACGTCGCGTAGTGATAACCGCCGAGCCTGCCCGTACCGTATACGGGTTGGCTGTGTGATGAGCAGCGCCGGTAGGCTCTGATCTGCTGCAATCGACGTGAGGCAGCTGTCCGACGACGACCGAACTGAGGACGATCGTGCTTATTGCCGGGTTCCCCGCCGGGGCCTGGGGGACCAACTGCTATCTGGTCGCCCCCGCCGCAGGCGAGGAGTGCGTGATCATCGACCCGGGCCACCAGGCCGCCGAGGGTGTCGAGGACGCGCTGAAGAAGCATCGGCTCAAGCCTGTCGCCGTCGTCCTCACCCACGGGCACATCGACCACGTCGCTTCCGTCGTCCCCGTGTGCGGGGCCCACGACGTGCCGGCCTGGATCCACCCCTCGGACCGCTACATGATGAGCGACCCGGAGAAGGCCCTCGGCCGCAGCATCGGGATGCCGCTCATGGGCGAGATCACCGTCGGGGAGCCCGACGACGTCAAGGAGCTCACCGACGGCGCGGCGCTGAGCCTGGCCGGTCTCGATTTCTCCGTCTCGCACGCGCCCGGCCATACCAAGGGGTCGGTGACCTTCAAGATGCCCGAGTCGGCGGACGTTCCGTCCGTCTTCTTCTCGGGCGACCTGCTGTTCGCCGGCTCCATCGGACGCACGGACCTGCCCGGCGGCGACATGGACGAGATGCTCGAGTCGCTGGCACGGGTGTGCCTGCCGCTCGACGACTCGACCGTGGTGCTGTCCGGCCACGGCCCCCAGACGACCATCGGCCGCGAGCGCGCCACCAACCCGTATCTGCGCGAGGTGGCCGCCGGCCTCGGGAGCGTTTCGCCCGCTCCCCGACGAGGAATGTGACGAGACTTCTCACGTGAGTACCTTCCAGGCCCCCAAGGGCACGTACGACCTGATCCCGCCCCGGTCCGCGACGTACCTCGCGGTCCGTGACGCGATCTCCACCCCGCTGAAGAACTCCGGCTACGGCTACATCGAGACGCCCGGCTTCGAGAACGTGGAACTCTTCGCGCGCGGTGTCGGCGAGTCGACCGACATCGTCACCAAGGAGATGTACGCCTTCGAGACCAAGGGCGGCGACAAGCTCGCACTGCGTCCCGAGGGCACCGCTTCCGTCCTGCGCGCGGCGCTGGAGGCCAACCTGCACAAGGCCGGCAACCTGCCCGTGAAGCTCTGGTACTCGGGCTCGTACTACCGATACGAACGGCCGCAGGCGGGCCGCTACCGGCACTTCTCCCAGGTCGGCGCCGAGGCGATCGGCGCCGAGGACCCGGCGCTGGACGCCGAGTTGATCATCCTCGCCGACCAGGCGTACCGCTCGCTCGGCCTGCGGAACTTCCGCATCCTGCTGAACTCCCTGGGCGACAAGGAGTGCCGTCCCGTCTACCGCGAGGCGCTGCAGACCTTCCTGCGCGACCTCGACCTCGACGAGGACACCCGCCGCCGTATCGAGATCAACCCGCTGCGGGTGCTGGACGACAAGCGCGACGCGGTGCAGAAGCAGCTGACCGGCGCCCCGATGCTGCGCGACTACCTGTGCGACGCGTGCAAGGCGTACCACGAGCAGGTGCGCGAGCTGCTGGGCGCCGCGGGCGTCGCCTTCGAGGACGACGAGAAGCTGGTGCGGGGTCTCGACTACTACACGCGCACGACCTTCGAGTTCGTCCACGACGGCCTCGGCTCGCAGTCCGCGGTGGGCGGCGGCGGCCGCTACGACGGCCTGTCCGAGATGATCGGCGGCCCTGCGCTGCCGTCCGTCGGCTGGGCGCTCGGCGTGGACCGCACGGTCCTGGCCCTCGAGGCGGAGGGCATCGAGCTCGACATCCCGTCCGCCACCAGGGTGTACGCGGTCCCGCTGGGCGAGGAGGCGCGGCGTGTGCTGTTCGGCGTCGTGACCGAGCTGCGCAGGGCGGGCGTCGCCGCGGACTTCTCGTACGGCGGGAAGGGCCTCAAGGGCGCGATGAAGAACGCCAACCGCAGCGGTGCCCGGTATGCGATCGTCGCCGGCGAGCGCGATCTCGCCGAAGGCGTCGTCCAGCTCAAGGACATGGAGTCCGGGGAGCAGGCGCCCGTGGCGCTGGCCGATCTGGTCGACGAGATGCGGAACAGGCCGGCCTGACACAAGGGCATCGGGCCGGCCTGACACGGGCAGCGGCAGTGGGGACCGGGGGCGATCAACTGCCCCGGGTCCCTTCGTCGTTGTGCGGGTGGCGGGCCACCGCTTTCGGGTGTTCCTTATCCGGAGCGAACGGAGCGGGCCTGTGCCGGTACGGCACAATGACCGTGACCTCAGCAGCCCCCGGAGATGGAACGGCGATATGACGAGTTCAGCGGCCAGCGACGTGTCCACCGACCACGACGCGCCCGGCGGGCGCACGGTCGGTGGCAGCAAGGGCCTCGCGTGGCTGCTGGTGATCACCGGTGCCGCCGGGCTCCTCGCCGCGTGGGTCATCACGATCGACAAGTTCAAGCTGCTGGAGGACCCCGGGTTCACACCGGGGTGCAGCCTCAACCCTGTCGTCTCGTGCGGCAACATCATGGAGAGCGACCAGGCCGCCGTCTTCGGTTTCCCCAACCCCATGCTGGGTCTGGTCACCTACGGCATGGTGATCGCCATCGGCATGGGCCTCTTCGCGGGCGCCCGCTACCGCCGTTGGTACTGGCTCGGCCTCAACGCCGGCACGCTCTTCGGCGTCGGCTTCTGCACCTGGCTCCAGTACCAGTCGCTGTACGAGATCAACGCCCTGTGCCTGTGGTGCTGTCTGGCCTGGGTCGCCACGATCTTCATGTTCTGGTACGTGACCTCGCACAACATCCGCAACGGACTGCTGCCTGCCCCGGCCTGGCTGCGCGGCTTCCTCGACGAGTTCACCTGGGTCCTGCCCGTGGTGCACACGGGCGTGATCGGCATGCTGATCCTGACCCGCTGGTGGGACTTCTGGACCGGCTGACCGGACCCGGCGATGTCAGTGGGCTGACATAGGCTGCACAGCGTGGAGCCCGACCTGTTTACCGCCGCAGCCGAAGAACGCCAGGAGAAGGACCCGACCAGCAGTCCCCTGGCCGTCCGCATGCGTCCGCGCACCCTGGACGAGGTGGTGGGTCAGCAGCATCTGCTCAAGCCCGGGTCCCCGTTGCGCCGACTCGTCGGCGAGGGCGGGCCGGGACCGGCCGGGGCCTCCTCCGTGATCCTCTGGGGCCCGCCGGGCACCGGCAAGACCACCCTGGCGTACGTCGTCTCCAAGGCGACCAACAAGCGCTTCGTCGAGCTCTCCGCGATCACCGCCGGCGTCAAGGAGGTCCGCGCGGTCATCGACGGCGCCCGGCGCGCCTCTGGCGGCTTCGGCAAGGACACCGTCCTCTTCCTCGACGAGATCCACCGCTTCTCCAAGGCCCAGCAGGACTCGCTGCTGCCCGCGGTCGAGAACCGCTGGGTGACCCTGATCGCCGCCACCACGGAGAATCCGTACTTCTCGGTGATCTCCCCGCTGCTCTCCCGCTCCCTGCTGCTCACGCTGGAGTCGCTGACCGACGACGACGTGCGCGGCCTGCTGCGGCGTGCGCTCGCCGAGGACCGGGGGCTCGGTGGCGCCGTGTCGCTCCCCAAGGACGCGGAGGCCCATCTGCTGCGGATCGCCGGCGGCGACGCCCGCCGGGCACTGACGGCCCTGGAGGCCGCCGCGGGCGCGGCTCTCGACAAGGGCGAGGGCGAGATCACGCTCCAGACGGTGGAGGAGACCGTCGATCGCGCGGCGGTGAAGTACGACCGTGACGGCGACCAGCACTACGACGTCGCCAGCGCGCTCATCAAGTCGATCCGCGGCTCCGACGTGGATGCCGCGCTGCACTACCTGGCGCGGATGATAGAGGCCGGGGAGGACCCGCGGTTCATCGCGCGACGGCTGATGATCTCGGCGAGCGAGGACATCGGGCTGGCCGATCCGACCGCCCTGCCGACCGCCGTCGCCGCGGCGCAGGCCGTCGCGATGATCGGCTTCCCTGAGGCGGCACTCACCCTCAGCCACGCCACCATCGCGCTGGCGCTCGCCCCCAAGTCGAACGCGGCGACGACGGCGATCTCCGCCGCCCAGCAGGACGTGCGCAACGGCTTGGCCGGGCCTGTCCCGCCGCACCTGCGCGACGGCCACTACAAGGGCGCGGCAAAGCTCGGCCACGCCCAGGGATATGTGTATCCGCACGACGTCCCGGGCGGTATCGCCGCGCAGCAGTACGCGCCGGACGCGGTGCACGGCAGGCGCTACTACGAACCGACGCGTTACGGCGCGGAGGCGCGGTACGCGGACGTGGTGGAGAAGGTACGGGAGCGGCTGCGCGGCGAGGACGGCTGATACTCACCGGCGCGGTACCGGGCGACCGCGCCGCACCGGGCGACCGCGCCGCCCGTCCCGTTCAGTACGACGCAGCCTCGAAGAGCGTGTGCATCGCGCGGCGCAGTTCGGTGACGTCCCGCACCGGCGTGGGGAAGTCGAAGCGCACGTCGAAGGTGCGCTTCCCGACGAACCGCACCCGCAGGCCGAACCTGTCCAGCGCCAGCGGCACCGCCCGCCGCCCTTCCGCGGTCCCCGCCTCGTCGCCGCCCCTTTCCCCCAGCAGCGAGCCCAGCGCCTGCACCTGGTCGCTGTGCGCGGAGTGCAGGTGCTGCAGCAGTTCGGTCTCGTGGGCGACGAGCGGGTCGACCGAGGCGCTCGCGAACGCCTCCGGCTCCACGTGCGCGGCGCCCCACAGGTCGTCGACGTTCGCCTCTTTGAGTTCCAGGCGCAGCATCATGAAGCCCGGCTCCGTCGCGAGGCCGGGCACGCAGGTCAGCCAGCCGGTGACCCAGGCGCGCCCCCGGATACGGTTGGGCGCGGCGACCGGCGCCACGTCGGTGATCTCCAGCACGGCCGGCAGCTCGTCGTCCTGCGCGTGTGTGGCGGCCCGGACGGCGGGGGAGTCGGCAGGGAAGAGCAGGAAGACCTCGCCGTCGGTGCCGACCGCTCGGGCGTGCGGGGTCAGCTGCTCGGGCCGGGCGCCTTCCACCCCGGAAACGAGCAGCACCGCTGAGCATGTACTCTGTACGAGAGTTCGTGTGCGCTCGGCTGCTGACGGCATCCGAGTGATTTCAAGCCCGCTGGGACGCGGCTGACCATGAGCTGATCGGACCTCCGTCACCTCGATGCTCATAGAAGCGTCGGCGTTCTCTGTGCTGTCCGTGATGCGCTTGGTGTTCCCAGGGCGAGACATGCGATCTCCTTGAGTAAGGTGAGCCTAACCTAACCTACAACGGAGGTCTGGAGAACGTGCCTAACCAGTCGCGTCCCAAGGTCAAGAAGTCTCGCGCGCTCGGTATCGCGCTGACGCCGAAGGCCGTCAAGTACTTCGAAGCCCGCCCCTACCCGCCGGGCGAGCACGGCCGTGGCCGCAAGCAGAACTCGGACTACAAGGTCCGTCTGCTCGAGAAGCAGCGCCTGCGTGCGCAGTACGACATCAGCGAGAAGCAGATGGCGCGCGCCTACGACCGCGCCAAGAAGGCCGAGGGCAAGACCGGCGAGGCGCTGGTCGTCGAGCTCGAGCGCCGTCTTGACGCCCTGGTCCTGCGTTCGGGTATCGCCCGCACCATCTACCAGGCCCGTCAGATGGTCGTCCACGGCCACATCGAGGTCAACGGCGGCAAGGTCGACAAGCCGTCGTTCCGCGTCCGTCCCGACGACGTCGTGATGGTCCGCGAGCGCTCCCGCGAGAAGCCGCTGTTCCAGGTCGCCCGTGAGGGTGGCTTCGCGGCCGACGGCGAGACCCCGCGCTACCTGCAGGTCAACCTCAAGGCCCTGGCGTTCCGCCTGGACCGTGACCCGCAGCGCAAGGAAGTTCCGGTCATCTGCGACGAGCAGCTGGTCGTCGAGTACTACGCCCGCTGACCTTGGGGGCCGCGCCCGGCAGCAGCCGGGTGCAGTAGTCGCTCAGAGCGCTTCAGCCCGCCGACTCCCCGCCGCCCGCGGTGGGAGAGCCGGCGGGCTGCCGCGTTTCCTGGGGGTGGACGCGCTGCCGGCCGACCGGCCCGGGCTCCGGAGGTTTCGGCGCCGCCAGGGCGCGCCGCACCGCCGCCTCGAGGGAGAGCCCGTTCCCCTCCCGTACGCAGGCCTCGTGCCGCTCGGCCCCGAGCAGGGCGATCGTCCGTTCCTCGCACAGCGCGCGCGGTGCGCCGAAGTAGCCGGAGCCGAACAGCGGCAGCCCCACGGACGTCCACACTGGCGCCGCCGCCCCCTGAAGGACCGCCGCCTCCGCCGGATCGCCCTCGCTCGCCGTCACCAGAGCCAGCAGCTCCAGCGCGAGGACGAGCCCCACGAGGTCGTTGAACGCGTGGTCGATGGTGATGCACTCGGCGAGCAGGTCGCGAGCCCTGCCGTGTTCGCCGGCCGTCCAGGCCGCGTACGCCAGCACGTAGAGCGCGTACGAGCGGGTCCAGCGCTCGCCGCGGTCCTCGCAGACGTCCCTGACCTCCTCGCACAGGGCGACCGCGGCGTCCAGCCGGCCCTGGAAAACGAGCGTCATGGCCAGCTCGACCCGGCCCATCAGCACGTTGCTGTTCAGCTCGCCCGCGTCCTCGTACAAGGCGAGTGCCGAGCGCAGCAACTCCTCCGCCCGGGGCATGTCGTCGCAGAGCAGCGCCAGACAGCCCTTCCGGTGCACGGCGTAGGCGCCGGCGAGCCGGTTCCCCGCCCGGTCCGCCCGCTCACCGCACTCGTGCAGCGCGCCCGCCGCCGCCGCGAAGTCGCCCTGAAGGACGGCCACGTAGCCGAGCACCCACAGCGCCTTCAGTCGCGACCCCTCGTGCTCGGACTCTTGGGCGAGGCACCGGTCGAGCCAGAGCCTGCCCTCGGCCATCCTGCCGCAGCCGACCCAGTGGAACCAGAGCGTGCCCGCCAGATACTGGCCCAGATGCACGTCCTCCGTGCGCTCCAGACAGAGTTCGAGCGCCGCCCGGAGGTTCGGCAGCGCGCTGTCGGCGCAGGCCGCCACCTCCGCCTGGCGCGGGCTGAACCACTCGAGCTCGCACCAGGTGGCGAGCCCCATGTACCAGTCCCGGTGGCGGCGGCGGAGCCGCTCGGTGTCGCCGATCGCCGCCAGCCACTCGGCCCCGTACGCGCGCACCGTGTCCAGCAGCCGGTAGCGCAGTCCGGCGGCCGTCTCCTCGCGGAGGACCACGGACTGGGCGACCAGCTCGGCGAGCACGTCCAGGACGCCGTCCTCGGGGAGTTCGGGCCCGGTGCAGATGTACTCGACGGCCTCCAGGTCGAACTGCCCGGCGAAGACGGACAGCCGTGCCCACAGCAGCCGTTCCTCGGGCGTGCACAGCTCGTGGCTCCAGCCGATGGCGGTGCGAAGGGTCCGATGGCGCGGCAGCGCGCCGCGGAAACCGCCGGTGAGCACGGTGAAGCGGTCCTGCAGCCGGTGCAGCAACTGGCCGACGGACAGCGCCGGCAGGCGTCCCGCGGCGAGTTCCAGCGCGAGCGGGATGCCGTCGAGCCGCCGGCACAGCTCGAGAACCGCGGGCCGGCCGGCGTCGTCGACGCGGAAGTGCGGCAGCACGGCCGCCGCCCGGGCCGTGAAGAGCGCCGCCGCGTCGTCCTGTCCCATCGCGGCCAGCGGGAAAATCTGCTCCCCGTCGATCCTCAGCGGCCTTCGGCCCACGGCGAGTACCTGGACGCCGGGGGCACCGCACAGCACGTCCCTCAAGAGCTCCGCGCAGGCGTCGACGATCTGCTCGAAGCCGTCCACCACGAGGAGCATGCGACGGGCGGACAGATGGGCGAGCAGGACGTCGCGCGGTGGTCTGCTGGTGTGGTCGGTGAAGCCGAGCGACTCCGCGAGAGCGTGGGCGATCAGATCGGGGTCGCGCAGCAGCGACAGATCACAGAGCCGCACACCGTCGCCGTACCGATTCTGCACGGCCGCCGCGGCGCGCAGTGCGAGGCGGGACTTGCCCACTCCGCCCGCCCCGACGACGGAGACCAGCCGGGCCTTGTCCAGGGCGCCGCGGAGCGCGGCCAGTTCATCGGCACGGCCTACGAACCGGTTCAGTTCGGCGGGGAGGTTGGTGTGGCGGTGTCGCATAGGACACGCAGAGTACTCATGCGTAAGCACTGCGTACAATCTGCCCGGCCTGCTTGCGGGCTGCGCACCGGTAATGCGGTACGGGCCGCCGCCTGGGGCGCGATAGGCTCGGAGACGATTTCCCGAGTACCCGAAGACGAGCAGAGAGCGGTGCGCAGTGACCGGTGGAGAGGTTGCCGGGATTCTGGTGGCCGTCTTCTGGGCGATCTTGGTCTCCTTCCTCGCCGTGGTGCTGGTGAGGCTGGCCCAGACGCTCAGGGCGACCACCGAACTCGTGGCGAAGGTGACGGAACAGGCCGTGCCCCTGCTCGCCGACGCCTCCGCGACGGTGCGCTCGGCGCAGACACAGCTCGACCGGGTCGACGCCATCGCGACCGATGTCCAGGAAGTCACGTCCAACGCCTCGGCGCTCTCCACGACGGTCGCGTCGACCTTCGGAGGTCCGCTGGTCAAGGTCGCCGCCTTCGGATACGGCGTACGCCGCGCGATGAGCCGCAAGAGCGACGACAAGCCCGCGGCGCCGTCGCGGGGCTCCGTGATCGTCGGCCGCACTGTGCCGGGTGCCCGGCGCAGGAACCGGAAGGGCTGAGAACGATGTTCCGCCGCACGTTCTGGTTCACCGCCGGCGCAGCAGCCGGAGTGTGGGCCACCACCAAGGTCAACCGCAAGCTCAAGCAGCTCACCCCGGAGAGCCTCGCGGCACAGGCCGCGAACAAGGCGGTCGACGCGGGCCACCGGCTCAAGGACTTCGCGCTCGACGTCCGCTCCTCCATGGCACAGCGCGAGGGCGAACTCGCCGAGGTGCTGGGCCTGCACGCGACGCCCGGACGCGAACTTCCCGCGCAGCGGGGCACGGCCGCGCTGCGGCGGAACGAGCCCGCACAGATCACCTATCTGCACGGCAAGACGTCACACGACAAGCACTCGAACACCGAGCACTCGCCCGGCGAAGAGCCGAACGGCGAGCATTCGTACAACCGGAATGAGGACCACTGATGGAGTCGGCTGAAATCCGCCGCCGCTGGCTGAGCTTCTTCGAGGAGCGCGGGCACACCGTCGTCCCTTCGGCGTCGCTCATCGCGGACGACTCGACTCTGCTCCTCGTCCCCGCGGGCATGGTCCCCTTCAAGCCGTACTTCCTCGGTGAGGTCAAGCCGCCCGCCCCGCGCGTGACCAGCGTGCAGAAGTGCGTGCGCACGCCGGACATCGAAGAGGTCGGCAAGACCACCCGGCACGGCACGTTCTTCCAGATGTGCGGCAACTTCTCCTTCGGCGACTACTTCAAGGAAGGCGCCATCAAACTCTCCTGGGAGCTGCTCACCAGCCCCCAGGACAAGGGCGGTTACGGCCTCGACCCCGAGCGCCTGTGGATCACCGTCTACCTCGACGACGACGAGGCCGAGCAGATCTGGCGCGACGTCGTCGGTGTGCCCGCCGAGCGCATCCAGCGCCTGGGCAAGAAGGACAACTTCTGGTCCATGGGCGTCCCCGGCCCCTGCGGCCCCTGCTCCGAGATCAACTACGACCGTGGTCCGGAGTTCGGCGAGGAGGGCGGCCCCGCCGTCAACGACGAGCGCTACGTGGAGATCTGGAACCTGGTGTTCATGCAGTACGAGCGCGGCGCCGGCGAGGGCAAGGAGGACTTCCCCATCCTCGGTGACCTGCCGAGCAAGAACATCGACACCGGTCTCGGTCTCGAGCGCCTCGCCATGATCCTGCAGGGCGTGCAGAACATGTACGAGACCGACACCCTGCGCGTCGTCATGGACAAGGCCACCGAGCTCACCGGTGTGCGCTACGGCGACAAGCACGACACCGACGTCTCGCTGCGCGTGGTCGCCGACCACATCCGCACCTCCACGATGCTCATCGGCGACGGCGTCACCCCCGGCAACGAGGGCCGCGGCTATGTCCTGCGCCGCATCATGCGCCGTGCCATCCGCAACATGCGCCTGATGGGTGCCACCGGCCCGGTCGTCAAGGACCTGGTCGACGTCGTGGTCGACACGATGGGCCTGCAGTACCCGGAGCTGGTCACCGACCGCAAGCGGATCGAGACCGTCGCCCTCGCCGAGGAGGCCGCCTTCCTCAAGGCCCTCAAGGGCGGCACCAACATCCTCGACACCGCCGTCACCGAGACCAAGGCCAAGGGCGGCACCGTCCTCCCCGGTGACAAGGCGTTCCTGCTCCACGACACCTGGGGCTTCCCGATCGACCTCACCCTCGAGATGGCCGCCGAGCAGGGGCTGTCCGTCGACGAAGACGGCTTCCGGCGGCTGATGAAGGAGCAGCGGGACCGGGCCAAGGCCGACGCCAAGGCCAAGAAGACCGGCCACGCCAACCTGTCCGCCTACCGCGAGGTCGCCGACAACTCCGGCGTCACCGAGTTCACCGGATACGCCTCCACCGAGGGCGAGTCGACCGTCGTCGGACTGCTCGTCGACGGAGTGTCCTCCCCTGCCGCCTCCGAGGGCGACGAGGTCGAGGTCGTCCTCGACCGCACCCCGTTCTACGCCGAGGGCGGCGGCCAGCTAGCCGACCAGGGCCGCATCAAGCTGCACTCCGGCGCCGTCATCCAGGTCCGCGACGTCCAGCAGCCCGTCCCCGGTGTCAGCGTCCACAAGGGCGTCGTCCAGGTCGGTGAGGTCACCGTCGGCGCTTCCGCCTACGCCGCCATCGACGTACGCCGCCGCCGTGCCATCGCCCGCGCCCACAGCGCCACCCACCTCACCCACCAGGCGCTGCGCGACGCCCTCGGCCCGACGGCCGCCCAGGCCGGTTCCGAGAACTCCCCGGGCCGCTTCCGCTTCGACTTCGGCTCGCCGAACGCCGTTCCCGGTACGGTCCTCACGGACGTCGAGCAGAAGATCAACGAGGTGCTCGCCCGCGAACTCGACGTGCACGCCGAGGTCATGAGCATCGACGAGGCCAAGAAGCAGGGCGCCATCGCCGAGTTCGGCGAGAAGTACGGTGAGCGCGTGCGCGTCGTCACCATCGGCGACTTCTCCAAGGAGCTGTGCGGTGGCACGCACGTCCACAACACCGCCCAGCTGGGGCTGGTGAAGCTGCTCGGCGAATCGTCCATCGGCTCCGGCGTCCGCCGTGTCGAGGCCCTCGTCGGCGTCGACGCGTACAGCTTCCTCGCCAAGGAGCACACGGTCGTCGCCCAGCTCCAGGAGCTGGTCAAGGGCCGCTCCGAGGAACTGCCGGAGAAGATCGCCGCCATGCTCGGCAAGCTGAAGGACGCCGAGAAGGAGATCGAGAAGTTCCGCGCGGAGAAGGTGCTCGGCGCCGCCGCCGGGCTCGCCGAGGGCGCCAAGGACGTCCGCGGTGTCGCCCTGGTGACGGGCACCGTCCCCGACGGGACCTCGGCCGACGACCTGCGCAAGCTGGTCCTCGACGTCCGCGGCCGCATCCCGGGCGACCGCCCGGCCGTCGTCGCCGTGTTCACCACGGCGAACGGCCGCCCGCTCACCGTCATCGCCACCAACGAGGCCGCCCGTGAGCGAGGACTCAAGGCCGGCGACCTGGTCCGCACCGCTGCCAAGACGCTCGGCGGCGGCGGAGGCGGCAAGCCGGACGTCGCCCAGGGCGGCGGCCAGAACCCGGACGCCATCGGCGACGCCGTGGCCGCCGTCGAGCGCCTCGTCGCCGAGACCGCGTGACGACCGCCATGCGCAGAGGCCGCCGTCTCGCGATCGACGTCGGTGACGCCCGGATCGGGGTCGCCTCGTGCGACCCCGACGGGCTCCTCGCGACGCCGGTGGAGACCGTGCCGGGACGTGATGTCCCGGCCGCCCACCGGCGGCTGCGGCAACTCGTCGAGGAGTACGAGCCGATCGAGGTCGTGGTCGGCCTGCCCCGCTCGCTGAGCGGTCGGGAAGGGCCGGCGGCCAAGAAGATCCGGAGCTTCGCGCAGGTGCTCGCCCAGGGCATCAAGCCGATCGCGGTCCGGCTGGTCGACGAGAGGATGACCACAGTCACGGCCACGCAGGGTCTGCGCGCTTCGGGCGTGAAGTCCAAAAAGGGCCGGTCCGTCATCGACCAGGCTGCCGCTGTGGTGATCCTCCAGAACGCTCTGGAGTCCGAACGGGCGTCCGGGGCTCCGCCAGGTGAGCGCATCGAAACGATTGTCTGATCGCGATACGGTAACGTTCCGCGCGATGCGGCGGTGTTCGAACAGCCGCCGCACAGAGAAGAGGCGGATCGCTCCGCGCCGTCTCGCGGCCCTAGGGGATCGATGACTGAATATGGCCGGGGCCCCGGCTCCGAACCGTGGCATCCCGAGGACCCGTTGTACGGGGACCAGGGATGGGAAGGTCGGCAGGCCGCGGCCGGTCACGATCCCTACGCGCAGCAGCAGTACCCGCAGGGCGGTCAGCAGTACCCCCAGGGCGGTCAGCAGTACCAGGACCCGTACCAGCAGCAGTCGCAGCAGTACGGCGGCCGGCACGACGCGTACCAGGATCCGTACCAGCAGTCCGGCCATCAAACCGGTCAGCAGCAGTACCAGGACCCGTACCACCAGCAGCATCAGTACGACGCCGGCTGGGACACGGGCCGGCAGCCCGCTGTGCCGTACGGCGAGGACCCGTCCGCCACGTACGGCGGTCAGCCCGGCGGTCACACCGGCCGGCAGGAGGCCGACTACTACGGCACTCCTGAGGCCTACCCGCCGCCGCAGCCCGCGGGCCGCCGCCGCTCCGAGCCGGAGCCCGTCACCGACTGGGACGCGGAGGCGGCACAGGAGGAGACCCACCCCTTCTTCACCGGCGACGACGGCCGGGGCGACGACGGCCGTGACGACGAACCGCGCGAGCCGCGCGGGGGCGGCGGCCGCGACCGCCGGGGCAAGGGCAAGAAGAAGAGCCGCAACGGCCTGGCCTGTCTCGTGGTCGCGGCGGTCCTCGCCGGCGGCCTCGGCGCCGTCGGCTACTTCGGGTACCAGTTCTGGCAGGACAAGTTCGGCGAGGCCCCCGACTTCGAGGGCACCGGCATCATCACGACCGTCGAGGTGACGATCCCCAAGGGCGCCACCGGGAACGAGATCGGGGCCATCCTCAAGGAGAAGGGCGTCGTCAAGAGCATCGACGCGTTCGTCGCCGCCCAGACCAAGAACCCGAAGGGCGTCGCCATCCAGGAGGGCGTCTACCTCCTGAAGAAGGAGCAGTCGGCGAAGAGCGCGGTCGAGTCGATGCTCGACCCGGCCAGTCACAACAACCTGATCGTCGCCGAGGGCAGGCGCAACGCGGCCATCTACAAGCAGATCGACGAACGGCTGAAGCTCAAGGCCGGCACGACCGCAAAAGCCGCCGAGGCGAACGCGGACACCCTCGGTCTGCCCGGCTGGGCGAAGAACCACAAAAACGTCAAGGACCCCCTGGAAGGCTTCCTCTTCCCGGCCGCCTATCCCGTCTCCAAGGGCGAGAAGCCCGAGCAGATACTCAAGAAGATGGTCGCCCGCGCCGGCCAGGAGTACGAGAAGGCCGGTCTGGAGTCGAAGGCCAAGGGCCTCGGCCTGGAAGGCCCCTGGGAGCTGCTCACCCTCGCGAGCCTGGTCCAGGTCGAGGGCAAGACGCACGACGACTTCCGGAAGATGTCCGAGGTCGTCTACAACCGTCTCAAGCCGACCAACACCGAGACGAACCAGAAGCTGCAGTTCGACTCCGCGTTCAACTACCTCAGGGGTCAGAGCAAGATCGACATCTCCGAGGACGAGATCAACAGCAACCAGGACCCGTACAACACGTACACGCAGAAGGGCCTGACGCCCGGCCCCATCAGCAACCCGGGCAACGTGGCCCTGGAGGCCGCCGTCAACCCGACGGACGAGGGCTGGCTCTACTTCGTGGCGACCGACGGCATGGCGAAGACCGAGTTCGCCAAGACGCTCGCCGAGCACCAGAAGCTGGTGGACAAGTTCAACGACTCGAGGGGCAATTGATGTCCCCAGCCCGCCGCCGCGCGGCAGTGCTGGGCTCGCCCATCGAGCACTCCCTCTCTCCGGTCCTGCACCGCGCCGCCTACGCCGAACTCGGCCTCGACGACTGGTCCTACGACCGTTTCGAGGTCGACGAGGCGGCCCTCCCCGGGTTCGTCGCCGAGCTCGACGCCTCCTGGGCCGGGCTGTCGCTGACCATGCCCCTCAAGCGGGCGATCATCCCGCTGCTCGACGGGATCAGCGACACCGCGGCGTCCGTCGAGGCCGTCAACACGGTGGTCCTCACCGAGGACGGGCGCCGCGTCGGCGACAACACCGACATCCCCGGCATGGTCTCCGCGCTGCGTGAGCGCGGCGTGGACACGGTGGACTCCGCCGCGGTCCTGGGCGCCGGTGCGACCGCGTCCTCCGCGCTCGCCGCGCTGTCCCAGCTGTGCTCCGGCCCGGTCACCGCTTACGTCCGCAGTGCTGCCCGGGCGGACGAGATGCGGGGCTGGGGCGAGCGGCTCGGCGTCGACGTCCGGATCGCCGACTGGGCCGAGGCCGCCGAGGCCCTGCACGCGCCGCTGGTCGTCGCCACCACCCCGGCGGGCACCACGGACGCGCTCGCGGCCGAGGTGCCCGAGGTGCCCGGCACGCTCTTCGACGTCCTCTACGAGCCGTGGCCCACCGCCCTTGCCGCCGCGTGGGCCGCCAGGAACGGTCCGGTGGTCGGCGGCCTCGATCTGCTGGTCCACCAGGCGGTTCTCCAGGTCGAGCAGATGACAGGCCGTTCCCCAGCCCCCTTGGGAGCGATGCGCATCGCCGGTGAACGCGCGCTCGAAGCCCGCTGACATCTGCGCATTCCATCAGGAGCACGTCAACAGCCCAGGGAGACTCCGGCCATGGGGCAGTGGCGCCGATCATCCCGGCCCGTACGCCCCGGCCCTGGCAGGTGCCTCACAGCCCGCGCAGCAGCCCAGCGCCGCCGAGTTTCTCGTCGCCTGCGCTCCCCGGCAGCGCCGCGACGCCGACCGACCGCTGTCCCACGCGACGTCCGCCTGCTGGACCGGCGACCGAGTGGCCGCCCCGGACGTGGGAGGATCGGAGTAGGCGGGCCAGGGCCGCGCACCCGGTCGCGCCGTCGCAGTTCGAGGCGCGAGCATGAGGAGCACCGTTGAGCAGGTTGCGTTGGCTGACCGCGGGCGAGTCGCACGGACCCGCACTGGTGGCGACGCTGGAGGGTCTTCCCGCCGGTGTGCCGATCACCACCGACATGGTGGCGGACCACCTCGCCAGGCGGCGCCTCGGCTATGGGCGCGGTGCCCGGATGAAGTTCGAGCGCGACGAGGTCACCTTCATCGGAGGCGTGCGCCACGGACTGACCATGGGCTCGCCCGTGGCGGTCATGGTCGGGAACACCGAATGGCCGAAGTGGGAGAAGGTCATGTCGGCCGACCCCGTCGACCCCGACGAGCTCGCGCAGCTCGCCCGTAACGCGCCCCTGACCCGGCCCCGGCCCGGTCACGCCGACCTCGCCGGTATGCAGAAGTACGCGCTCGAGGAGGCCAGGCCGATCCTGGAGCGCGCCAGCGCCCGGGAGACGGCGGCCCGGGTCGCCCTGGGCGCGGTCGCCCGCTCGTACCTGAAGGAGACCACGGGCATCGAGATCGTCTCCCACGTGGTCGAGCTGGCGGCGGCCAAGGCTCCCTACGGAGTCGTCCCCGTCCCCGCCGACGAGGAGCGCCTCGACGCCGATCCCGTCCGCTGCCTCGACGCCGACGCGAGCAAGGCGATGGTCGCCGAGATCGACCAGGCCCACAAGGACGGCGACACCCTCGGCGGTGTCGTCGAGGTTCTCGCCTACGGGGTGCCGGTCGGCCTCGGCTCGCACGTCCACTGGGACCGCAGGCTCGATGCCCGGCTCGCCGCCGCGCTGATGGGCATCCAGGCCATCAAGGGCGTCGAGGTCGGTGACGGCTTCGACCTCGCGCGTGTGCCCGGCTCCAAGGCGCACGACGAGATCGTCCGCACCGAGGAGGGCGTCCGCCGCACCTCGGGCCGCTCCGGCGGCACGGAGGGCGGCATGTCGACCGGCGAACTGCTGCGTGTGCGCGCCGCGATGAAGCCGATCGCGACCGTGCCGCGTGCCCTGAAGACCATCGACGTCGAGACCGGCGAGCCCGCCGCCGCCCACCACCAGCGCTCCGACGTGTGCGCCGTGCCCGCCGCGGGAATCGTGGCCGAGGCCATGGTGGCGCTGGTCCTCGCGGACGCGGTCGCGGAGAAGTTCGGCGGCGACAGCGTCACCGAGACCCGCCGCAACGTCCGCTCGTACCTCGACAACCTCCACATCCGGTGAGCGCCCCGCTGATCGTCCTCGTGGGCCCCATGGGCTCCGGCAAGTCCACGGTCGGCGAGCTTCTCGCCGGACTGCTGGGCGTGGCCTTCCGGGACACCGACGCGGACATCGTCGCCGCCGCAGGGCGCGAGATCGCCGACATCTTCATCGAGGACGGCGAGCCGGCCTTCCGCGCCCTCGAGCGCGCCGCCGTCCGCACCGCCCTCGCCGAGCACGCGGGCGTCCTCGCACTCGGCGGCGGTGCCGTCCTCGACGAAGGGACACGCGAGCTGCTCACCGGCCTGCCCGTCGCCTACCTCTCGATGGACGTGGAAGAGGCGGTGAAGCGCGTCGGCCTCAACACGGCCCGCCCGCTCCTCGCGGTCAACCCGCGCCGCCAGTGGCGGGAGCTGATGGACGCCCGCCGCCCGCTGTACACCGAGGTGGCCCGCGTCGTCGTGGCCACCGACGACCGCACCCCCGAAGAGGTCGCGCAGGCGGTCCTCGACGCACTGGAGCTGAAGGACGTATGACTGACCAGGCAGTGACCCGTATCCAGGTCGGCGGCACGGCCGGCACGGACCCGTACGAGGTACTGGTCGGCCGGCAGTTGCTGGGCGAGTTGCCGGGCCTGATCGGTGCCACCACCCAGCGGGTGGCCGTCATCCACCCCGAGGCGCTCGCGGAGACCGGTGAGGCGCTGCGCGCCGATCTCGCGGACCAGGGCTACGAGGCCGTCGCGATCCAGGTGCCCAACGCGGAGGAGGCCAAGACCGCCGAGGTCGCGGCGTACTGCTGGAAGGCCCTCGGCCAGACCGGCTTCACCCGCACCGACGTGATCGTCGGCGTCGGTGGCGGCGCCACGACCGACCTCGCCGGCTTCGTCGCCGCGACGTGGCTGCGCGGCGTGCGCTGGATCGCCGTCCCGACGACCGTGCTCGGCATGGTCGACGCGGCCGTGGGCGGCAAGACCGGCATCAACACCGCGGAGGGCAAGAACCTCGTCGGCGCGTTCCACCCGCCGGCCGGTGTGCTGTGCGACCTCGCCGCCCTGGACTCGCTCCCGGTCAACGACTACGTCAGCGGCATGGCCGAGATCATCAAGGCCGGGTTCATCGCCGACCCCGTCATCCTCGACCTGGTGGAGTCCGACCCGCAGGGCGCCCGTACGCCCGCCGGGCCGCACACCGCCGAGCTGATCGTGCGCTCCATCCAGGTCAAGGCCGACGTCGTCTCCAGCGATCTCAAGGAGTCCGGTCTCCGCGAGATCCTGAACTACGGGCACACCCTCGCCCATGCCATCGAGAAGAACGAGCGCTACAAGTGGCGGCACGGCGCGGCCGTCTCCGTCGGCATGGTCTTCGCCGCCGAACTCGGCCGTCTCGCCGGTCGGTTGGACGACGCCACCGCCGACCGGCACCGCAGCGTCCTCGAGTCCGTCGGACTGCCGCTGACCTACCGGGGCGACCAGTGGCCCAAGCTGCTGGAGACCATGAAGGTCGACAAGAAGTCCCGCGGCAATCTGCTGCGCTTCATCGTCCTCGACGGCCTCGGCAAGCCGAACGTGCTCGAGGGCCCCGACCCGGCGGTGCTCCTCGCCGCCTACGGGGAGGTCTCCGCGTGACCCGCCGGGTGTTCGTCCTCAACGGGCCGAACCTCGGCCGCCTCGGCTCCCGCGAGCCCGACGTCTACGGCGCGACCTCCTACGCGGGCCTGGTGGAGACCTGCCGGACGCTGGGCAAGGAGCTCGGCTTCGACGTGGACGTGCGGGAGACGAACGACGAGGGCGAGATGATCCGCTGGCTGCACGAAGCGGCGGACGGATCGATTCCGGTCGTTCTCAACCCCGGCGCCTTCACGCACTACTCGTACGGCATGCGCGACGCAGCGGCGCAGCGGACCGCGCCCCTGATCGAAGTGCACATCTCCAACCCGTACGCCCGCGAGACCTTCCGCCACACGTCCGTCGTCGCGGCGGTCGCCAGCGGCACGGTCGCCGGATTCGGCATCGGCTCCTACCGGCTCGCGCTGCGCGCCCTGTCGGACGAGCTGGGCGGCTGACGCGGCCCGGTCGCCCGGGCGGGCACTTCGAGCCGTTCCCGGCCGTTGTCGTTCCGGCGGCCGGGAACGGTCGCACATCCGAGCGGCATCGGGAGGGTACCGTTCGGTAGCACGACGGCCATCGGCCGTCTGATCAAGCGTCAGTCGCACGAGACGGAGTGGCACCGGATGCAGCACGCAGTGGGGGCTCCGCTGCCGCCGCCCCACGGACCGGGGCAGGGACCGGCCGGATGGATACACAGCGCCCAGCACCCGGGGCCGGTCCCCGGTCCGCCGCCGCCACCGCCTCCGCCCCCTCCTGCGGCGTCTCCGGCGGGGCCTGCCGGTCCTGCCGCACCGGTTCCTGCGCCGCACGGCCGGCCGGCCGCGGCGCCCGGCTGGACCGGCAACGCGCCTCAGGGTGCGACACCGCAGCCGGCGCCCCCCTCTCGTGAGTCGACGGGTCACATCCAGCTTCCGCCCGGCGGACCGGTTCCCATACCGGCCCCGCCCCAGGCGGACAACGGCACGGGCGCGGCCATGCTCGCTGTGCTGCTGATCGGCCCCGCCGGAGCCGGCAAGACCACCGTGGCGCGCCACTGGGCCAAGCACCGCCGGGTGCCCACGGCGCACATCAGCCTGGACGACGTCCGCGAGTGGGTGTGCTCCGGCTTCGCCGACCCCCAGTCGGGATGGAACGACAACTCCGAGGCCCAGTACCGCCTCGCCCGCCGCACCTGCGGCTTCGCCGCCCGCAACTTCCTGGCGAACGGGATCTCCTGCATCCTCGACGACGCGGTCTTCCCCGACCGTCCCGTCGTCGGCCTCGGCGGCTGGAAGCGCCACGTCGGCCCGGGTCTGCTTCCCGTGGTGCTGCTGCCCGGCCTCGAGATCGTCCTCGAGCGCAACGCGGAGCGCAGCGGTAACCGGCGTCTGTCGGACGAGGAGGTCGCGGGGATCCACGGACGGATGGCCGGGTGGTACGGGTCGGGGCTGCCGATCATCGACAACTCGAAGTACGACGTCGAGACGACGGCGAGGGTCCTGGACGACGTCCTGGCGCGAGCGATCGCGAGCCCGCCCAGCTGGTAGGCGGGGGGCGTGCCCCCCGCGGGACTGTTTCCCTGCCCGCCGGCTACGGCCTCTCTGCGATGAGGGGCCCCTGACGGCCCGTGACGGGGCGAGCCCCGGACTCCGTACCGCGCGCCCCCTACGGCGTGGCGGCCGTGGGAGGCTCTCACGGACGGGCTCGACGTCGCCCGGCAACTCGAGCCGCGCCGGCGACCCGGCGCGGGGCCAGGGGCGGGGCCCCAGGAGACCCGTCGGCCGCGTCACCAGGCCCGCAGGGCTCCGCGCTCGTACGCTCGGAGAATGTCTGAGGTGTATGGGATCCGCCGGGCCCGGCTGCGCGACCGCTTCGCGGCGACCGGCAGCGCGGCGGCCCTGATCTCCCGGCCGGCCAATGTCCGCTACCTCGCCGGCGGTGCGCCGCCGGGCGCCGTGCTGCTGCTGGGGCCGGAGGAGGACGTACTGCTCTGCCCCCGGGTGCCGCCCGGCGACGCCGCCGACGGGCGGCCCGACGAGAACCTGCGCCTCGGGGTGCTGCCGACGTCGGCCGGGGACGCGGCCGTCGCGGCCGCCGAGCTGGCGCGCACCGACGGGGTGGAGTCGCTGGCTGTCGAGGAGCACCATCTGACGGTCGCCCGGCACCGCGCGATCGGCTCCGTGGCACCTCGGCTCCGCCTCGCCGACCTCGGGCTCGCCGTCGAGCAGCAGCGGATCGTCAAGGACGAGGACGAGATCGCCTGTCTGCGCATCGCCGCGGAGATCACCGACCAGGCGCTCGGCGAGCTGTTGGAGTCCATCCTGGTGGGCCGCACAGAGCGGCATCTCGCCCTCGAGCTCGAGCGCCGCCTGGTCGACCACGGCGCCGACGGCCCCGCGTTCGCGACCTCCGTCGCCACCGGCCCCAATTCGGGCCGTGCCGGTCACCGTCCGGGTGACCGGAGGGTGGAGGAGGGCGACTTCCTCTCCGTATGCCTCGGTGCGAACTACCGCGGATACCGCTGCGAGATCGGCCGTACGTTCGTTATCGGCACGAGCCCGGCGGACTGGCAGATCGAGCTCTACGATCTCGTCTTCGCCGCTCAGCGGGCCGGACGAGAGGCACTGGCCCCGGGTGCGGCCTACCGCGACGTGGACCACGCGGCCCGGCAGATCCTGGACGCGGCGGGGCACGGGGAGGACCTCGCACCCCGTACGGGGCACGGTGTCGGACTCGAAATCGACGAGGACCCGCAGCTGGGCCCTGCGGCCATGGGTAAACTGGACGCTTGTGTGCCGGTCACCGTCGAACCGGGGGTCCACCTCCCGGGCCGGGGCGGGGTCCGGATCGATGACACGCTCGTCGTGCGCCAGGAGGCGGACGGCGGACCCGAGCTACTCACCATCACGACCAAGGAGCTGCTCGCGCTGTAGCGCGGACGCCCAGGTCGTCCACCAGCGTCAGTCCAGGAGATTCCGCAACCGTGGCTTCCACGAACGACCTCAAGAACGGCATGGTGCTCAAGCTCGACGGAGGCCAGCTCTGGTCCGTCGTCGAGTTCCAGCACGTCAAGCCCGGCAAGGGCCCCGCCTTTGTGCGCACCAAGCTCAAGAACGTGCTCTCCGGCAAGGTCGTCGACAAGACCTTCAACGCAGGCGTGAAGGTCGACACGGCCACCGTCGACCGCCGCGACATGCAGTTCTCGTACATGGACGGCGAGTACTTCGTCTTCATGGACATGCAGACGTACGACCAGCTGATGGTCGACCGCAAGGCGGTCGGTGACGCCGCGAACTTCCTGATCGAGGGCTTCACCGCCAGCGTCGCGCAGCACGAGGGCGAGGTGCTCTACGTAGAGCTCCCGGCCGCCGTCGAGCTGACCATCCAGCACACCGAGCCCGGTGTGCAGGGCGACCGCTCCACCGGTGGGTCCAAGCCCGCCACCCTGGAGACCGGCTACGAGATCCAGGTCCCGCTCTTCATCACCACGGGCGAGAAGATCAAGGTCGACACCCGTTCCGGCGACTACCTCGGCCGGGTGAACAGCTAACCGTGGCCGCCCGTAACAAGGCCCGTAAGCGTGCCTTCCAGATCCTCTTCGAGGCCGATCAGCGCGGGGCGTCCGTGCAGACGGTCCTCGCGGACTGGGTCCGGCACGCCCGTACCGACGAGCGGCAGCCGCCGGTCGCCGAGTACACGATGGACCTCGTCGAGGGGTACGCGGAGCACGCGGACCGCATCGACGACCTCATCGCCACCTACGCCGTCGGCTGGACGATCGACCGCATGCCGGTCGTCGACAGGAACATCATCCGGCTCGGCGCGTACGAACTCGTCTGGAAGGACGAGACCCCCGACGCGGTGGTGATCGACGAGGCGGTGCAGCTCGCCAAGGAGTTCTCCACCGACGAGTCCCCGGCGTTCGTGAACGGCCTGCTCGGCCGTTTCAAGGACCTCAAGCCGAGCCTGCGCCGCGACTGACGTCGCGGTCCGGCCGGCTTCACCAGGCCCGGGGCAGAAGACCTCTCGCAGCAGCCTCGGCAGGGCCGCCGGAATCGGGCGGCGCGTCGTCGCCGCCGTCGGCAGCGGTGCCGCAGCCAGCGAGCCGTCGGGCAGCTCGGTG